>JALUTL010000044.1:5089-15139 GCA_027016475.1 Candidatus Heimdallarchaeota archaeon | reverse complement strand
TACGGGGAGAAAATTCAGAAAGTTTAATTAAAATGAAGGCAAAACGTTTAAGTGTAGAATGGACTACACGTTTCTCAGAGATTTGTTTTCGGGGAAATTAGAGTTAAAGGACATAATTCAGGCAGTCTACGGCCTCAATTACATTGAGTATCAGACACTTGAAATATTGATTTCCCTGAAAGAAGCAGATGTCACGGCAATTATGGAAAAGTTAGGAAGAAACGACAGAGTGCTAGTCAACCGATGTCTCAAGAAACTGAGAGAGTGTAAGTTGGTAGAAAGAAGAAAAGAGAGTGCTGAGGGAAAACGCGGATACTGGTATGTTTATACAATGGTAAATTTGGAAGTGTTCCGAAACAAATTAAGGGAAATTTTGGATCATTGGCATGCCACTTCTGTTGAAAAGGTGAATGATTTGGAAAATTATTTTGAATATTTGACAGGCGTCAAAGAGAAAAAAGATGAGGAAGAAGAAGAAACTGCTGAGTGACTACTCTTCGTCTTCACCAATTATGGTTACTGTTCCGCCAGCACCTTCAATTTTGCTGACGGCACGATCTGTTGCCATTTCAACGGTGATTTTCATTGGTTTGGTTACTTCACCTTGAGCAAGGAGTTTCTTGATCCCTAATACAGACAGATCAACAACATAGACGTCACCTTCCTTTTGGGCCTTTTCCTGATCAACCAATGTATCTATCGATGCATTCAGTTGGGAAACATTGATGACACCATATTTTTTGAGGAACTGTTGTGGGCGAATGAACCCATACTTTCCAGTGATGTTTGGACGTCTTTCTTTTTTGGCCTGTTTAATTGCCTGAAGCCACCTGTGACTGAAAAGTCCGGCCTTTCCACTGCCGCCCTTCATGCCTTTTCCTTTGTGATCCTTGATAACACCATATCCATGGGATCGTGACCCTCTTTGCTTTCTGACTTTTCTTGTTTTTCGTACTGTCATATCTTCACGCCATCCTCTTGATTAAGTTGGTCATATTCTCTCCACGGTATCCCAAATCACCTTTCTTTTCATAGGGCAATTTGAGAGATTTGAATCCTTTTCGGGGAGGAGAGAGCCGGAACACCGGTCTCAGATCGGGGATGTCAGTCAGCTTTGCCTTGCCTTCAAACATGGCGTCAACGAAATCCTCGATTGATTTGTATTTGGTGTGTTCCTTGATGTATTCATCGGTCAGTTTTTTCCTGCCGACAAGCTCACCTCTCTTTTTCAGGAGGTGTACCATTGTAGGCTTGTCAATTGTACCCCAAGTCACTTTGTCCTTTGCTTTGAAGAGCATTCCGTCTATGCTCTCTGTCTTCGGATAAATGACTGCATGATTGACTTTGTGGAGCCTGAGGAGGGAGAGGGTTTTGCGAATGGAGTGGTGAGTATCCGGTTCTCCTCGCAATCTTACTATTGCGTAAATTTCTTGTTCTGCCATTATTATCATCTCCTCTATCACCATTCAGTTGGAGGCAGGACACGATATGTGTTCTTCAAGGCCTCAAATGTCGCCAACGCGTAGTTGGAGGTTGTAGATGTTTGTCCGGAAGTTCTGCTCCAGATGTCCTGTATTCCTGCGAATGAAAGCACAACTTTAGCCACTTCTCCAGCGGCCAATCCAAGACCACGGGGTGCGGGGATCAATTCCACACGAACAGATCCGGTTGCCCCCTGTGTTTTGAAGGGGATGCTGTGGTTTCCACCACAATTGCACTCCCATGAGCCGCATCCACGACGGACTGGAGCGATGTTTAGCTTTGCATTCAAAATTGCTTTTCGGATTGCTGGGCCTGCTTCCTTTAGTTTTGCTTCACCGACACCAACGTAACCGGCGTGGTTGCCAACAACAGCAGTTGCCCGAAATTGTCTTTTTCTTCCTGCACGGCTCATTTTTTGGACTAGTTTGATTTGGAGAATATGATCCTCGATGTCCGGTAGGAGCATATCGACAATCTGCCATTCACGGATAACAAGACCCTGTTTGAATATTTCTTCGAGGCTTGTGATTTTCCCCTCCATGACATCCTTGCCAAGTCTGGTACGGGGTTCCCAATCTTCTAATACTGGTCTACTCATTTTTCATCACCTATTCAAATGCCTTGTTTATTGCCTCCAGAGTCTTGTCGAAATGGGATTCGATCTTCTCCGGATTCTGCTTGGCCTTAAGATAACCAGCAAATCTGTTCTTATAGGCATCTTTGTCTTCTTCCTTGAGTTTTTCACTGTAATTCTTGATGTGTTCTCCCCTGATGATGTTTTCTTCAGGGAAGATTTTCTCGCCAGCGGGAACCTCTACACCGGCATCGATAACACCTTTGAGTGCGGCATATAATCGGCTGCCCGATTGAGGAACTTGAACGCCAAGATCCAAAATGGCGTCCTCGATTCCTGCTGCAAGTGCCATTTTTCCTGCCAAATATCCTGTGAGATAAGCTCCAGGAATATTACCGGTTGCGATTTTCCAGCCATAGGCCGGCAATTTCATGCTTGTTGTTCCCACAAGGATTTTGTCGCCATCGGGGAGGGATTCGACGAACTGAATAGTCATATTGCGGTTAGACTTTCGTACGACTAGGCGTGTTCTGCCAGATTTGAGCAATTCCCGTCTTTTGTAATAGTTTGTTTTCCCTTCTCTTCGTCTTCGAAGTGGGACACGATATCTTGGTCCGTGTGCCATTGCAATCACCTACTGAATTGAGGGAGCTTCTTACTTGCAAGATCCCTTTCAGCAATGTAGTTGTGCAGATAGCGCACACTTCTGAACAGGTTCCCTTTGGCCTGCAAGTACAGTTTTCGATATGTTTGTGGAGTCAGATACCCTTCGTCACGGAGTTTTCTGAGGTATTTTCTTTGAGCCCGGATTTTGTTGATCCAAACTCTTTTGGCATTGTTTCTGGCATTTGCCGAACCTTTTCTCGATCCGAGACCTTTTCCTTGGCCACGTTGTCTCTTATAGTGCCGGGCTCTGGCCTTTCTTCTGCTTGTGCCGACAACACGTCGTTTTGAGATGACGCCAAGCCGAATGAGTTTGGCAACATCTTTTCTGGTTAAAGCCAATGATACCTTTCCCATCTGATTTTCGTCAATATGCACTCTATTGACTCCAACTTTCAACAGTTCTGCTGCAATTCGTCTTTGGGCTCGAAGATCGCTCATTGTCTATTCTCCTCCTCTTCCTCAATTGCATCGGCCAAATCTACATCATCCTCTTCTTCCACTTCATCAAGGAGTTCGAAATCTTCTTCAGTAAACTCCTCTTCCTCGACGACATGTTCTCGTCTTCTGATTTGTGGATTGATGACATGTATTTCCAATTCTTCGGCTCGATCAATGATGGCAATCCGTTTCTTTGATCCAACTGTTCGGGCAATTTGTACGATCTGTGTTTCTGGATCTATGGTTTCCAAGTCTTCAATCCTGAAAATTCGGACAACTTCGAATCCTGACGGATGAAGTCCCCTTACATCCTTTGGGTTCTTGTAACCTGTTGTCGGCATTTTTCTTTTGCCTTTCAGCTTATGCCTCATCTTGTTGTCAATACCCTTCGGGGCTCTCCATGAAGTCTGGATTCGTTTCAGTCTATGCCATTCGGATCTCAAGAACTTTGGCCGTCTGCGATTTTTTTCGGCCTTGATGCGTAATAGGCGTTCTTTTTTGTCGCTCATCCTGACTACTTCCTTCTGTTCTTTTAAGACTTTAACCGATCGTTCCAGAAGAAAGTCAGCTCTCGCCAGCTCCCTGTATCGTCGTTGATTGCCGCGATGGGCAAAGGAAACGATCGATTAAAGTGGTTCCGATGATGGAACCTACTATAAAGACAATTGATAATTCACCTCAGTTATTAAAAGGGATATGATATTGTGCGCGCCATCTATACTTTCCGCTTTTCTAAACCATTATATAGTTCAGACAAGAAATAATTCCACATGACATATGAATATCGAGAAATTACAGCCAAAGACGGCCAGCACTTGGTGCAATTCTTTCAACAGTTCGTCACGTTGGATCAGGCTCGCCTGATTGCTGATGAGGAAATTGTCGGCAATGGGTATCCAGATTCCAGAGTGTTTGTTTGCTTTGACAACGACAAGATTATAGGCCATATTCGCGGTGTAAGGAGTACCAACCCCATCAAAGGGCATCGTGTACAGTTAGACAGGATAGGTGTGCTGGAGAATTATAGAAAGCAGGGGATTTTCAGAACCCTGTTTTATGAGCTTCGCAAGGCATTTGATTATATAGAAAGTCCGATATTCTTAATTGAACTTCCTGCCAGTGAAGAAGTGGGGATTAAAAGTGCAGAGAGTCTAGGTTTCGTCAGGTTCTCCCAACTCCCTCATGGGTACAAGATTGAAGGAAAATATGATGATGAGATACAATTGCACTATCAGGAAACCATATCCTAATTATCTTGAATTGCAGTAAGCTTGTCTTCCATTTTCCTGTCCTTGTCCCTCCGATCATCAATTTTCAATGTAGTTACAACCCTTTTTGCCCCTACCTTGAACAAGGCTTCATGGGCTCGTTTTGTAATTTCCAAAATTTGATCCATTGTGTCTGCCTCAATCACAGTCCCCATTGGATGATGCAGTACACGAATTCCGGGGAAGGAATCAATTTCCTTTATTGCTTCCTTGACAAATCTGCTTAGACTTGTGCCTTCCCCTACAGGGGATGTAACCAATTCAGCAATGATTTTCATGAGTTTTTGTTGGCGTTCCAAGTTTTCAACATTTCGAATTCAACATGTTTTGAGGCAATTTGGTAGTGGCTGTAACACTTCACTATATTTAAAAGAGTTGAGGGCAACAGTAACTTGAAAGGAATCTCCTTTCCATCTACACAACCCTGCGTAGACTGAAACCAAATTCAGGAGCAGGAGGTGACATAGAATCGAGAGACAAGCAATCATTGAAGCAGTAAAGAAAGCAAAGGAGGCAGCGAAGGAACGGAAGTTTGTTGAAAGCATCGACCTGTCCATAGGATTGAGAAACATCAATCTCAAGGATCCAAGTAAAAGGTTCAGGGCAGAGATCGTACTTCCACACCGTCCCAACAAGCCTGTAAAATTGGCCATTGTCGGCCCAGACGATGTGCTAGACAAGGCCAGAAATCTAGGGATTCAATATCTATTGAACCAAGAACAATTGGAGGCTTTGGCCAAAAATCCAAAGGATGCAAAGAAGTTTGCCAAAGAAGTCGACTATGTCCTAGCCGTGCCGCAAATGATGGCACAGGTCGGACGATTTCTTGGGCGGTATTTGGGACCGTTAGGTAAAAGTCCGAGCGTGCTTCCTCCAAACGCTGATTTGGAAACGATGATAGAGCGTTACTCCAGAACCGCTAAAGTAAGGCTTCGAGAAAATCCGGTTGTCCATACCCGAGTTGCAACTCGAGACATGGATGATGAAGCCATTGCAGACAATATTGAAGTGGTTTTGAGAGATATAGAGAATCGATTGGAAAATGGAGCCCAAAATGTGAATCATGTTCACATTAAAACAACAATGGGGCCAGCCATTGAGGTCGGAGGCACTGAAGCATGAGTACAGTAATCGTAGGCAAGAAATCATCCCGTCCAAAAAAGGCAGAAACGCTTGAGTTCTTGAGAGAAAATCTCAAGACTCATTCGGTGGTTGGAATCATCAAGATGCAACCATTGAGTGGTACATCAGTTCATCAAATCAGGGCAGAGCTCCGCCGCAAAGGTGCCAAGCTCAAGGTTGCCAAAAACACTTTGATGAAAATTGCGATCCAAGATGTAAAGGACGAGGTTGAAAATGTGGAATCTCTCCTTCCCTATATCGGAGGAAATTCTGCATTTCTGTTTGGTCAAGGAAGTCCATTCGAAGTATCCCAGTTTTTGGACAAAAACAAGGTGCCTGCCGCTGCCAGACCAGGACAAATTGCCCCGGTAGATGTTGTCGTTCCAAAGATGAATACAGGAGTTCCTCCGGGAACGTTCATAGGTGAATTGAATGCAGTTGGTCTTCCCACACGTATTGAAAGGGGAACTATTGCCATTCCGGAAGAAACCACTGTTGTGAGAGCGGGCGAAAAAGTAAGCAAAGCCTTAGCAAACATCCTCAACAGATTGGGCATTACTCCATTTGAAGCCGGGCTTGAGTTGGAGGTTGCTCTCAGCGACGGAATTCTAATCGGCAAGCAAGAGTTGGCCAAAGACTATCCAGGCCTATTGGCAACTGCACACCACCAAGCAGTCAATTTGGCGGCCAATATTGGTTATGTAACAGCAGAAACTGCAAATGCAGTCCTTTCAACTGCACAGGCCAAAATATTGGCATTTGCACGCGTTCTTGCAGGAATTGATGAAAACGCGTTGTCCGCCGAATTGAAGGAATTGGCAACAGCTGTCGCTGTATCATCAGATCAGAATACTGCTTCCGATGCACCTCAAGAAGAGGAGGCTGAGGAAGAAGAGGAAGAGGAGGTTGACGAGGCAGATCTTGGCCTTGGCAGCCTTTTCGGATAAATTAAAGGAGAGAAAGTAACATGGAATATCTATATGCTGCACTACTTCTGCACAAAGCAGGAAAAGAGATAACTGAAGAAAACCTGACTGCAGTGCTTAATGCTGCAGGTGTTGACGTCGACACCAATCGAGTTAAATCATTGGTTGCCGCACTCAAGGGTGTTGACATTGACGAAGCTCTGGCATCTGCCGCAATGGTGGCCACCGCCCCTGTCGCAGGAGGAGACGCTGCTACTGAGGCTGCTGCCGAGGAAGAAAAGAAGGAAGAGGAAGAAGAGGAAGAGATCGACGAAGCCGACCTTGGACTTGGAAGCCTGTTCGGTTAAAAAATAAACATCCTCATTCTTAGTTTAGTCAAGTGAAATTCACCAAAAGATTTGTTTAATGCGTTATTTATCACAACACAGATGTCATCAGAATTTACAATAGCAACTTTAGGTTCTCATTCAGCATTGCAAATATTGAAAGGTGCAAAAGATGAAGGATTTCAAACGATTGCAATCTGTAAAAGGGGAATGGAATCACCATACCATCAATTTAAGGTTGCTGACAGGATCATTACCTTAGATCATTTCTCACAATTTGATGAAGCCGAGGAAGAGCTTTTGGACATGAATGCTATAATGATACCTCATGGATCATTCATAGCCTATATGGGAATAGAGAAGGTGAAGAATCTCAAAGTGCATTATTATGGGAATAAAGCCATTCTTGATTGGGAGGCAGACAGGCGGAAAGAAATGAAATGGCTTAAACAAGCCCAGCTTCATCTTCCTCGGACATTTGATTCCCCGGAAGAAATAGACAGACCAGTTATTGTGAAATTTTTTGGAGCTGGTGGAGGAAGAGGATATTTTTTGGCTAAGGATCGCAATGACTTCTATCAAAAATATGAGAAGCAGGTCAAAAGTGGAATAGTGGAGCAAGAGCTACAATATTCAATACAGGAGTATGTTATTGGAAATCCAGTTTATATTCATTATTTCCATTCCATCATCCAAAACGAAACCGAGATAATGAGTTTTGACAGAAGATATGAAACAAATGTAGATTCGATTGGAAGAATACCGTCCAAAGATCAACAAGAACTGGGCATTCAACCATCTTATCTTGTTATTGGAAATACCCCATTGGTTGTCAGGGAATCATTGCTCCCTGAGATGATTCAAATGGGTGAAAGAGTTGTTGAAACGAGCAAAGAAATAGTTGCCAAAGGGCTTTTTGGACCGTTCTGTCTGGAAACAATAGTGACAGATACTGGAAAGATTGTCTGTTTTGAAATCTCAGCGCGTATTGTTGCTGGAACTAACCCCTTTGTCAATGGCAGTCCTTATACATGGCTTAGATACAATGAACCTATGTCCACTGGCAGAAGGATTGCAAGGGAAATCAAGGAGGCAATTCAAGACAATCGGATCAATGAGGTGTTGAGTTGATGGAGAAAATAAAGGAAATTCTCTCAAGTTATGATCATGAAAATTTGACTATTGCTGTTTTAGGAGGACACTCTGCCTTGGACGTATGCAGAGGAGCAAAAAAAAGAGGGTTCAGAACCTTGGTGGTTTGCCAGAAAGGGAGAGAAAAGACCTATACGGAATATTTCAAATTCAGAAACGGGAAAGGCATTGTTGATGAAACAATTGTATTAGATCGGTTTTCGGAAGTTGTCAGACCAGACGTACAGGAGGAGCTCAGATCCAAAAATTGTCTGTTTGTGCACAACCGTTATTTTTGGGTCTATTGCAACTTCCATGAGATAGAAAATGAGTTTGCGGTTCCCATAATCGGAACACGGACACTTCTCAAGCTTGAAGAAAGAGATCAGCCATTCAATCAATATCACTTGCTCAGCAAAGCAGGTATTCGAATTCCTAAACTCATTGATACCCCAGAAGAAATTGACAGGTTGTGCATTGTAAAAGTCAACGAAGCGTTGCGAGGCTATGAACGCGCATTCTTTTTTGCAACAGACTATGATTCTTATGTTTCAAAATCCCAAGAACTTCTTGAAAAAGGACTTATCAATCAAAAATCACTGGATGAGGCCGTCATTGAAGAATTTGTACTGGGAGCCCAAGTCAATTTTAATTTCTTTTACTCTCCACTGACAGATGAGCTAGAGTTTATGGGAACAGACACTAGAAGGCAGACAAATTTGGATGGAGTACTCAGGCTTCCGGCAGATCAGCAGCTTCAAGTACTGGAAAAAACGGATGTGAAAATAATTGAAACGGGGCATTTTACAGTAACAATCAAGGAGAGCCTGATTGAAAAAGCGATGGACATGGGATGGAAGTTTGTGAGGGCAACGCAAAAACATCACCCACCAGGCATTATTGGTGCATTTGGACTTCAAGGAGCAGTTGTGCCTGAGAAGGGAAAGGAGGATCTAGTGGTGTTTGATGCGTCATTACGTATTCCCGGTTCTCCAGGAACTCAATTTACGCCATATACAGGATATCTGTATATTGATCCGATCAGTTATGGCGACAGGATTGCAATGGAAGTTCAAATGGCAAAGGAACAAAGGAAACTTCATATGATATGTACCTGAGAGGAATGCAATGACAAGGATCGAAGAGATAAGTGAAAAGGAATGGATTGAGAAAGCAAGAAGGTTCGTTGACAAGGGGACATATTTGGTCGGGCACGAAGATGCGCTTGTGGAAGCATTTGAAGGAGGGCAAATGGTCATCAACATTGATGGGTTTGTTGGCAGTACAGATCGTCCAAGCACTATGCCTTGGATTGCCTGTGGATACAAGGCAGTTGTTGGTGCATTGAGCGACATTGTATCTAAAGGGGGCATGCCACTTCACATTGTTGTTTCTTTGAGCTTGCCTGCTGACTTTATGGTAGAAGATTCGCTTGACATACTGAGAGGAATACGGAAAGCATGTGACGATTATGGGATAAAGTTTTTGGGGGGTGATTTAAACAATGCAAAGGACGTCGTAATCGATGTTGTTGCCGTTGGCCGCATTATTGTTGAAAGGCCAATCCCTAGACGAGGACAAATAGAACTAGGAGACTATATGTATTGGTTGGGACCTCCGTTTGGGAGTACCGGATTCTCATTAAAAGCGTTGTTGGATGCAAATTCCAAAATTAGCGAAGAGGTACAAGCGATTGTAGACGTTAATTTCTTTTATCCAAAACTACGAATGGAATTTCTGGATTTGATTCAGTCATTACCCATTAAGGCAGCTATGGATTGCAGTGACGGAGTGGCAGCAACAATCTGCGAAATGCTCAAGGAGACAGGGAAATCGGTGACATTGTTTGAGAATGAAATATTGCGCAATTCTATTGACTTCAGCAGGTTCAATGTTGAAATTGATGAACATATTCCATTGATCTTCCATTCGGGGGAAGAATATGGGATTGTATTCATTACTGAAAGGATTCCTGATTCTATGTTGGAGAAGTTCGGAATCGTTTGCATTGGAACCATCGAGTTGAAAGAACTATCTTTTTATGGAAAAGCAATCAGCTGCAGTGGATGGGACAGTTTTACTAAACTTCATAATAAATAGGAATTTCGATGAAGTTT
>JALUTL010000044.1:467-5079 GCA_027016475.1 Candidatus Heimdallarchaeota archaeon | reverse complement strand
CCTCTACAACAGTCGTAGTTATGGTGGGGGTTCCTCGTCTCAATTGGAGTACCCATTGATCTTCTGTCATAGGAAAATCTGCAGGGTCTGATTGAATGACATAGAAAAACACATTCAGGGTGAATGAACCCCCTTCTTGAATTAAATTCATCCGTGCACGAAAATATTGCCAATAGGTTGCATTTCCTGTCTCAATTTCGACCCGTGAGATACCAAACACAAATTTTTGGTATGTGTCATTCAAGACCATGGTGTTCTCTTCAATTCCATCTCCCAAATAGCGTGATGTTGATACCGACTGATAATTTCGCAGTACTTCAGCTTTGAACAGCCCGAGTTCTGCGACATATGAAGAAGAATTGGTGCCGGCCACGGTAAGGTTCAACTGCCGACCAGAAATCACTTGATAGACTGCCCCATTTGACAAGACGTCCACTGTTGCAATGCTTCCTTCAGGAAGATTTGCCAATTGCGTGACTTGAGTTTCAATATTCAGAAAAATAAATTCCTGATTGTTTGCACGAGTTTCAGCTTCATATCCTATAAGAGTTGGAGAAATCCGGGAATACAGCAACGACATTGCCACAATCATCATGGTGAACACGAGCATAGTGGCGACAATGTTTGATCCCGATCGTCTATGGGTCAATAACTTCACTTCAACCATTTATGGGATTCTACCAATAAAATCATTACTCCACTAGACTCCAACTAATGTGAGTTTTCCAAAAACTTTGGATATCAACAGGACGAAAATTTCTGTATGTTTATAAACTTTGGAGATGGTAGGAGAGTATCATCGCCTGTACATCGTACAGGGGCGAGAAGGATGGTGAAACTATGGCTATAAGCGTAGGAAGAGTTGTTAAAAAAGTGGCCGGCCGAGAGGCTGGACAGAGTGCTGTCATTGTGAAATTCATTGATCGCAATTTTGCGTTGATCACTGGTGCTGGGCTTTCAAAGGTCAAGAGGAGAAGAGTGAATATCAGGCATATTGAACCCACACCAATTGTTGTCGACATTAAGCAAGAGGCATCCGACGAGGAGGTAGCTAAAGCGATCAAGTCAAATCCAGAAGCATCAAAGCTTTTTGAATAAATTTATTCTTTTACAATTCCCAAGAACAGTTCTCCAATCTTTGGATCATTAAGAATATTGTCAGCAATGTCATGGTGGACTACAATTCCGCGGGAAAAAATATAGGCGTAATCTGAATGCTTCAAGGCAGATTTTGCATTTTGTTCAACCAATACAATAGCCATTCCTACTTCATCACGCAACTCAGTAATCTTCTGCATGATTTGCTCAACATAGAGAGGGCTTAAAGCTGCTGTGGGTTCATCTAATAGAAGGAACTTAGGATCAGACATCAGTGCCCTTCCCAACGCGAGCATTTGCCGTTGGCCACCAGAAAGGTTTGATGCAAGCTCTGTTCGCCGAGAAGCAAGGTCGGGAAACATTTGATATACCTGTTCCAAATCATCTGACAAGTCGCTTTTTTTGAGATAGCCACCCATTTCCAAATTTTCATTGACTGTCAAATCTGGAAATATATTATTGACCTGAGGGACATACGATATGCCCTTTTTCACTAATTGGTCGGTTCTCAAGCCTGTTATATTTTCATTCCTGTATTCAACCCCTCCCCCATGATATGTTGCCAAACCATATGCAACCTTGAGAAATGTGGACTTACCACACCCGTTTGGCCCAATTACAGTTACGATTTCCTTGTCTTTTACAGACAAATTGATGTTGAAGAGAATTTTGACAGATCCGTATCCACCCCTTAGGTGTTCGGTCCTGAATAGTGGAGATGCAACAGACCTGTCTTCTGCTCCTTCAAATGTGTCGGATTCTAGCATTTCGATGTTCATATCAACCACCCAAGTACGCCTCAATTACGTGAGGCATTGATGCAATTTCGTCTGAAGTTCCTTCAGCAATTACTTCACCAAGGTTCATAACATAAATTCTATCAATCCCTTTTCTCAAGATGAATTCCATGTTATGTTCGATGATCACTATGCTCAGTCCTAGGGATTTTCTGAGCTTTTGCAACTGGTCAAATATCTTTTGAGCCAACGGACCAGCCACCCCAGCAACAGGTTCATCCAATAACAATATTGTTGGGTCGCTCATTAGAACTCGTCCGATGTCTACTAATTTGGATTGCCCGCCGGAAAGCTCTGATGCGTAATTTTCAGCAACATGCGAGATTTCGAGCAATTCAAGAGTTCGGTAGGCTTTTTCAACAAGAATTTCTTCTTCTTTCGCCAATTTTAACCGTCTCAATATGTTTACAAACTGTGCACCGGTTTGGTTTTTTGGAGGCACAAGCAGATTTTCTATGACAGTCAAATTGCGCCATAGCTGAGTGTATTGAAATGTTCTGGAAAGACCCAATCGATTGATTTCATGTGGTTTTTTGTTCAGGATTTCTTCTCCTTTTAACTTCACGCTTCCTGAATCAGCAGGGTATATGCCCGATATTACATTGAATGTCGTTGATTTGCCACAGCCGTTTGGCCCGATCAGGCCAATCACTTCCTTTGAATTCAAGGCAAAAGACACATTTTTCAAAGCCTGAAGTCCACCAAAGCTTTTTCGGAGTCCTTCAACCTTCAATAGGGGATCTGTCATTCTTTCGTACCTCCATGAGATGTTTCTGTTTGTTCAATGTTTGACCATATTGATGATTTGTCTAAATTCGGCTTCTTTTTGGGAATATACGGCAATTCTGGCAATACCCCCTCTTCAAATCGTCGCATGAAGAGAATTATCACCAATCCGACGATCAAGATTTGGAACGCTTCCAATCCTATAATTACATTCCCAGTTTGAAATTCAGAGACAAACCTCCAACTGTCCTCTCCAAATATGGCACCACCTATATCAACTACCAAAAATTTGAAAATGCTATCCAATGTTGCGATAAAGAAATTCGATCCACGATTGGTAGGGCTGATGTTTCTAACCACCTGTTGGGTATAGGTAATTATGATTGCGCCAATGACCATTCCACGGGGGTTTCCTTTTCCTCCAATGATAAAGGCACCCCAAACAAAGAAAGTCGTGGTAACAAGTAGTAGTTCAGGGACGAACGTTTGCCTCTTCCAAACCAGTAATGCACCAGCAAGTCCAAAAATTGCTCCGCCAATTGCCAATACTTCTGCCTTATATTTGAACACATCATATCCATAAGCAGATGTAACCACTTCATTTTCTCTAATCGTTTTCAACACTCTACCGTATGGGGAACGAATGATTAACTGAGAGATAACCACAACCATGAAAGCAACAAACACCGCAAAAATCATGAGGAAGGTAGAATAAGGCAGTCCCGTGACAGACCGCCAAGAATCACGGAACGGCCCGAACACGCCGGGTAATTCAGGAATGTAGGTATTTTGGCTACCACTTACTTTAGTCTGAAATGTCGGTTCCGCCAATAGCAGTTGACGCAACACTTCACCCAATACAACCGTTACAATCGCGAAATAATCGGATCGAAGATTGAGCGTCGGGTATGCCAGAAGATATCCCACTATTGCAGTTAATATCACAGCCAAAAGCAAAGCAATCCAAGGATCCATTCCCCCTTTTACCATCGCCATGGCAGTGACCAATGCTCCAAAACCTACAAAGAATATTACTCCAAAATTCACTAACCCTGTCAAGCCAGTCTGCAAGTTTAATCCCATTGCCATAATTGCAAAGAGGGCTATCAAAAACACCACTTCATTGATGAAGCTGAGTTTTGCAGTCGGGTTGGGAGACGGTTGCAAACCGATGAAAAGAGCCGTCACCATCAACAGATAGAGGAACAGACGTGATTGAAATGCATCGTTTTTTCTTCCAAGCGGATAGGTTTCTATAACAATTTTCTCGCCTGCTTTCAGATAAGCCGAAAGGGGGGAGAATAGAACAAAGAATGGAACCTGGAGTGCAAATGAAACGACGTTGGAGGATTGTTTCTTCTCTTTCAACGAAGTTCCCATTTGTTTGTATGCTTCTGCCATCGCATGGAATCCTGCCTTTTGTGTTTCAATGAACAATCTAAAGTCGCTTGCCAAGGTATTGATGATAGCACTCATGATTTTTGACCTCCAGATAGTTTTGCGAAAAACTTAGAAAACGAAAATTCGTTGAATTTGGTTTCAAGCTCTTCACCGATGCCACGTGGTTTCACGAGCAGAATAAAGATCAGAACAACAAACGGTGCACTCACCTTCATTCCACTCAACAATGGTCTTGCGGTAGGTCCGGAGATACCGACCAAAATAAATCCTGCGTACTCTTGGCTTAAACCGACAATGAATGCTGCGATCAATGCCCCAATCAACGAACCTACTGAGCCCAAAACAATGACTGCAAACGCTGGCAGGAGCAAAATCAATCCCATATCTGGTCGAACATTGAATGAAGCGGCATACAAAGCACCACCCACTCCCGCAAGTCCGCCAGCAAAGAAGGCAGCCAACGCATCAATAAGTGCGACATTGATACCGGAACTTGCGGCAAGATCCGGATTGCTTGAAACCGCACGCATTGCCTTTCCTATCTTTGTCATTTTCAAAAACAGGAAGAAGACAATGACAAGTCCGGAAAC
>JALUTL010000044.1:0-457 GCA_027016475.1 Candidatus Heimdallarchaeota archaeon | reverse complement strand
TCGAAATAAAAAGTAAATCACTCCTCGAAAACTGAGTATAATCGGATGTTGAGATTTCAAGGGGTTGACGTGTCAATGGAATGGTTAGAACCAAGCTTGGCAATTCGAAACGGCTATTCTCCAAAAAAGGTGCGAGCCCATAAACGTCTGCACCGAATCGAATTTGGATCAAAGAACGAAGGACAAGAGATAGTCCCAACGAAGTGATCATCAATGTTTGATCTGTCGCTTTTTTCTCCCGCAGTGGTTTGAAAACCCATTGATCTGATAACATAGCCACAATCCCGCTGGTAAAGAACGAAATGACCATGACAAACACAAGAAAAGAGATGGAAAACCGGGAGGTCTCCTCATTCGCAAATAGGTTCTTTGCAAATTCTGTGTGAACCAAAAAAATCGCAGTGTAACCGCCCACTGCAAAATATTCCCCATGTGCGAAATTGGCAAACTTCCGAAT
>JALUTL010000043.1 GCA_027016475.1 Candidatus Heimdallarchaeota archaeon | reverse complement strand
CACCTCAAGAGTGCTTGTATGTAGGGCCACTATATTCAAGCATTAAAGAAAAAGTCCAAAAAATTCAAGCCGAGGACCTATGAAGATTTGACTGCAGGGGTTCTTTTTTTATGAGAATTGGACCGCCAAGTAACTTCTACGTCTTCTACCCTAAAATGTTGATCAACTAGATAGTCCTCTGGCTTTGGCCTCTGTCCTGTAGTCCACATTAAGTAGCCGGCCCACGCAATCATGACACCATTATCTATGGCGAGGGGAGCAGGCAAACCTGCAAATTTTGCCCCATGTTCAGAGGCCATTTGATTCAACATTTCCTTTAGGCGAGTGTTGGCGGCAACTCCACCGGTTACTAGGATTTCATCTTTTCTTGTATGACTAAGAGCCCTTTCGGTAACTTCGGTAAGCATTGCGAATACTGTTTCTTGCAGGGAATTCGCTAGTACCTCTACGGGAATACCGTTTTTTAGATGCTTAAGAGTAGCAGTCAAGATGCCAGAAAATGAGAGATCCATTCCCTTAACGACGTAAGGAAGGGGTATATATTCATCTGTTTTTTCAGCCAGAAGTTCCACGACACGGCCCATTGGGGCGTTTCTATCACTTAATCCTGCCTCGCGGCCGAATACATCAAGGCAATTTCCGATCGGAATATCTAAGGTTTCCCCAAAGACACGGTAACGTCCTTCAGTGTAAGCAATGATTTGAGTATTTCCTCCACTCACGTAGAGAACAACGGGGTCATCAAAACCCGTTACAAGTCTCCCAATTTCAATGTGACCAACTTGGTGATTGACTCCAATTAATGGTTTTCTCAGTTGAGAGCTCAGAGTTCTCGCAGCAACTGCAGCAACTCTCAAACACGGGCCCATCCCACAGCCTTTAGTGAAAGCAATTAAATCAATTTCGCGAGGGTGCAACTCTGCTTCTTCAAATGCGTCCTTGATCAGTTCAGGAATGTTTTTAGCATGATGTTCAGAAGCATCTCTTGGGAGAACACCACTGCCTCTAGGCGGTTTATAGGTTTTCCGCAGATTGGCAAGAATCTTCCCTTCGTCTGAAATAATGCCCACTCCAAGTTTATCTGCGCTGGATTCTAAGCCAAGTATGATCATTTACAAAAAAAATACGGTAAGAATATTGCAAAAAGCTTTTGTTAGGAGAAAACAAGATCACCATAATGTCTATTGCTTTTGAATTAGATGAGGCTGCAGTTAATAAGTACGAGGCGCTGAGGTACTCAAAACGCCCGGGTTATATTGTCTTGAAAATTGAAAATGAAAAAATTGTTGTTGAGAATGAGGGAGAGCTCCCTATTGATGAATTTCGAAAGGAGTTACCAGATGAAGAACCTAGATTCATTCTCTACGATGCTCCGGTTAAGAATAGAGTGGGGATGGATGACAAGAGAATGGTGTTCATTGTGTGGATGCCTATGGAGGCACCCGTGAGATTGCGGATGACTTATGCAGGATCAAAAAACAGAGTTAGAGATCAGTTTCAAGGGATTAGCGCAACAATACAATTTGATGAAAAGAGTGAGATGACTTTAGAAAGAGTCCAAAACGCTGTAATGAGAAGACAAGGAATCAATGTTTGACAAAGGAAGGGTTTTCCTTGGAAAGCATTGAATTTAGGATAAGGCCATTTTATTTTCGTTTAGTGTTTGCTTTTTTTGCAATTATTACCAGTGTCTTAGGAATGATTGGCTATGGGTTAATTTTTGAGGTGTTACACCCATTAACGCTGGTTGCGCCTCTGGGTGGACTAATGGTTTTCTGGGTAGTATTATTACTCGTTTTGCTCTTTCCGTATCGTAAGGATTGGCGAAATGTCGTTGATGCGTTCGCAGAGATAAGACAGACATGGAGAATTCTTTGGGGATTAA
>JALUTL010000042.1:2101-6342 GCA_027016475.1 Candidatus Heimdallarchaeota archaeon | reverse complement strand
GTTTGATCCAACAGTGATCTATATATCCCATATTTTTCCGGATTCTCGTTACATCATCCTTTAGTCTTCTTTTTTCTGCCTCGATTACCCATTCTTGTGTATAATGTGAGAATTTTTCGACTTCATCCAATGAATTCTTTATTAACTCGATTGTATATCCCAATTGATTACCTCAAGGAATGGTTATCGGTTAGCTAGATAGATAAGAATTAACTTTTTCACTTATGAAATGGACAACCTGATGCAATGATATTGAATTAATGAAACATTTCTTCAGTGTTATACTCAAACTTATATAAGCAGTTGGTGTATCTAAGATACAGTGAAGAACTTGCCTTATGGTCACCAAATCGAGCTATTAATGTCAACTCACAACATTGTTCCAATGGACACCACCCAATTGGACACTTCAACAGTCAAGGCCCTGTACGACGATGAGCAACTTACAAGTGAAGAGTATGTCATATTGGACTTTCTCAGTGCAGTTCATAATATGAAAAAAAACGTCAGAAGTGCATCCGTTACAGTAAGTTTTCAAGGGTTGAAAAGAAAGGTTGACATCCATCAAGCTCGATTGACAAAGGCATTGAACAGATTGCAGGAAAAGGATCTACTAACAAAAAACCCTGACGGTTATTCATTGACTGAAAAGGGATTGCGCCTTTCAGAGAAATTGATGGACAGATTTGGTAAAACAACACATTTCAATCCCACCATCCATACTCATAGAATCAAAGGTAAAATACAGGCTGCAAAGCTATCCAACGAGGACTTGCATGATTTAAGCAAAGCCTTTGTTGGAATTTGGTTTGGTGATTTCAGATTTGTTGCCAAAACTGATTATGAAGATTTTATTGAGTTGGAATGGCTTTCAACCAACGGACTGATCACGGCCAAGTTGGTGCTTGGGCCAGACAACCAAATTTCCTTGAGCACGTCTTCTGCGAAGTACTCACAATCAGAAATGGAATTACAAATAATGTATGACAGGGTTGCATCCATTTTAGAGAAAAAGTTTGATTTGTTGATCCATGTCGACGCGAGAGATATCTTCGAAAATGCGAAGATCCTAACACAGCCGGACATAGCATCAAAGTTTGCAGCATGAAGCACTATAGATTTTCAAATGACACACAGGTTGATGATCGATCGGTCACGTTAAAGGAGGCCTTGGCATTGATGGATGACCAAGAATCAATGGCTACAAACATGGAAAATTACATCGGGTTTACTCATGATGATTGTGACGCTACAATTCAATTCGTCAGGAAAACAGCAGTTGAATGGATCGTGGATGTCCCATACTACAAGGACGGAGAGTTCGTAAAGGCAGTAGACGCGACGATCCCTCATAGATTTGCGATTGACATTGTTGAACGATTTTTTGATAAGGATGATCCATTGACTCAAGCATTGATCTCAGAAGAATTTGAAAAGTTTGAATCGATTTTCCATTCAGACTACAAAATCCGGCTAGTGGAAGTTGATTTGGAGACCGAAGGATAAAACATCAAATCTTTCTAAGTTTTTCCTCCTCATTTACCAAGATCCTTCGTCCGAGCTTGAAGAAAGCTTCCTCTACTCTATGTCCTGTGAGTGCAGATGTTTCGATGTATCCCACACAATTTAGGATCTCTCTTGCCAACTGGTTTCCCTCTCTTCGGTAAACTTGTCTTTGTTCTTTCAGATCATTCTTGTTGCCGACGACCAAAAAGAATTGTCCAGGAGCAGAATTGTTGCTCTCCTCATACCATTTCCTGATATTGTCAAATGTCTCTCTTCTAGTCAAATCAAAAGTCAATACAGTTCCCTTTGCCCCTTTAAAAAACACAGATCGAAATGAGATGAACTCCTGTTGTCCTGCAATGTCCCAAAGGTTGAGCCCCACTTTTGTTCCGTTGAGGTTTATATAGTGACTATATGGTTCCATCCCAACTGTAACCAAATAGTCTTTTGTAAACTTGCCGTGGACAAAACGTCTGACCAACGATGTTTTGCCTACTGCTGGATCGCCCAACAACAGGATTTTGAAGTTGAAATTGGTGGAGAGGTTTGGGCACATTCTGCATACAACTGTTTATTTCTAAGATAATATTGTTTTCGGGTACATATTCGATAATTCAATGAGTTGTAGCGACATTCTTGGCTTTTGGACGGGTTTTCAATCATCTTTTGCTATATTTTTCAATATATATTTCTAATTCATTTGAAATCAACCTTTCAATTTCCTTTACATCGCGTGGATCATCAACTATGTTTCTTATGGTTTCCATAAATACCTCAAAATAGCCCTTGGTATACTTTATTCGTTCTTCAGAAGACATCTCAGAGCCTCGTTTGTAAATTGCCCCTTTCTGTCTATGATATTCAATAACTACATACCACGCCAATGCATGGCTTTCCTTAAACCCAAGACCTAGATGAATTGATCCAAGACGAGAATTGAATAAACTGTTTCCCGTTTAAGCAGCATTTGAGATGTAAACACAGTATTTTCGATTATATCCATCAGTTCACGGATTTTGTCTTGGTTAAAGGAAAATACCACAAATTAGATTCAAAACTCTCAAACTTAAGCATTCCTCTTGACAAAAAGTATACATGAAATACATTTGGATGAGGATAACAAAAGATTTGTTAGAATACTCTTTAACAAGATTCATTGGATGGTGGTCTGTCCAAGATCAACCGGAATAATAGCTCCAGTTATAGATTGTGTCTCGATGAGGAGTGTTACAATGGGAATCAAATCTTCTGGAAGTAATGTGCCATTCATTAGGTTTTTGGAGACAACTTTGTGCAGTTCTGTTTCGTAATCTGTTTCATTCTTTGATGCCTTGGCATTCAATTCTTGGATATGCCTATCTGTAAGGACATAACCGGGCGCAATTGAATTGGCGATAATTCCATATGAAGCACCCTCTAATGCAAAGACACGTGCAAGCATGTGTAATCCTGCCTTAGAAACAGCATAAGGAAGTTTCTTGAAGCTAGGAACTATACCAGTTGTTGATCCAAAGAAAATCATGTTCCCTCCTCCCGCATTTTTCATCCAATTAAACACTTCTTGGCCTAGAACAAAAGCGCTTGTCAAATTCAAGTCCACAACTTTCTTGAAGTCGGAGATGTTTATTTCACCTGCTGGTTTTGAAAATAGACTGCCACCTGTCAAATGAATAAAGGCATCAATACGAGAAACCTTTTCTTTTGACTTTGCAATAGCCTGTTCCATTGAATTTGGATCAAAATAGTCGCATGGGATAAAACTGACATCTTTTCCATCACCATAGTTTTCAATGAAATCTTTGCTTTGTGATCCCCCAACAGCAATTATCTGATAGTCATTGGCGATAAAATGCTTGAAGAGAGCTTGTCCAATACCACCTCCGGGAGAAGTCATTAGAACCGATTTATGACGGGCCATAGCTGCGCTTTGAACGACCATGAAAAAATGTAAGGGTGAAAGTCTGATTTAATGACAAGCTAGAGAGGAAGAACTAAAATGACTCGATTACTCTTTTATGGATTTACCAAGAAACACTTCTTCACCAACTTTCATCCAATTTTCTCGTTTGAGCTCCAAAAATTTATTGTTTCCAATTGAAACAAAGCAGTTATTTTCTGTGACTGCAACAACTTTTGACCTGTATCCTTTTCCATTGCCTAATTTTATCCATTCAGGAAGAAGGATAGTAAATTTTTTTCCGAAGGGGTCTTTGAAGATTGGCGGATGGACTAGGTCAAGGAAGCTAGGATCCAAGTCTTCAGTATCAAAGGCGTTTTCAATTCCAAGGAGAGACGCCACAGACAGGGAAAGTGGGTTCTTTTTTAGCTCTTGGAATGATCCAGCCTGTATAAGTTTGCCACGATCAAGAATTCCTATTGTATCACCCATGATTTCAGCCTCTGAAGAGGAATGGGTAACATGAATGGCAGTGATTCCAAGCTCTTGCTGAATTTCTTTGAAAATTAAAGAGATTCGAAGTCTTTCTCCTTCATCCAAGGAGCTAAATGGTTCATCCAATAATAATATCTTTGGGGATGGTGCAAGGGCACGAGCCAGAGAGACTCTCTGCCTTTCCCCTCCCGAAAGAGTATCTGGGTTTCTTGATAGAAGATGTGTCACACCCGTTAATGTAGCAATTTCATTTACCCGCTCTTTGATTGTTTCTCTGGGAAGCTTCAACACTTTGAGGCCAAAGGCAATGTTGTCCCAGATTGACATGTTGGGGAAAAGTATC
>JALUTL010000042.1:0-2091 GCA_027016475.1 Candidatus Heimdallarchaeota archaeon | reverse complement strand
AAAGTATCTGATGCTGAGGAACGAACCCTACCTCACGTTTTCCAGGCGGAAGCGTCGTTACATCAATTCCATCAAATAAGACTGATCCACCAGCAGGTGACAGTAGCCCAGCTATAGTTTTTAAGATTGTACTTTTCCCGGATCCAGACACTCCGAGCAGAACAAAGATTTTACCTGATTCCAGTTGGGCACTCAATCTATCTATGACCGTGTTGCCTCCGTATTTTACTGTCAAACCTCTCAGTTCAATACCTGTCATGATATCACCTACAGCCTAAATTCAAGTTTGCCAATTGTCTCTACAATGTAGAAAAGGATAAAGGCAAACAAGGAAAGTATTGAGGCATAAAATAATGGAAGAAGGTTTCTCCTTGAATTGAAGAGTCTTCCAATTGCCGTCGATATGGTTACCCAACCGCCACGAGAAAGATAGTGTGTTGCACTGAATTCACCTATAGAAATAGCCAATGAAAATAGGAATGCGATCAGAAGTGTTTTTCTGATTATTGGCAGGATTATCGAAAAGAAGATTTGCCATTCACCTGCATCCATGACTTTTGCCAACCCTACCATATCATCCGGTACATAGTCATAAGCAGCAAGAACTGTTCTGATAGAGAACGGAAGTGAAGCCATGGCATGGGAGACCAGAATGAAAACCCAAACATATTGTGAAAACAATGCACTTCGCCCATAAAGATTTAGAAGAGCAAAGCTCAGAACTATCCCAGAGGTAGCCATAGGCAGGATAGTAAAGAAAGAAATCAGATTATTGTTGAAGCGATTTGGGTTTGCAATCAAGTACAGGACAATCAGCAAGGTAATTAAAACAGCAATGACTCCAGTCAAAAAGCCAAAGAACACTGTGTTAACGACGACTCTCTCTGGTGATGTTCCCAGTAAGTTATCATAAGCACCAGAAATTAATTGATTGCGTTGTGCTTCAGATGCTCGATTGAATGTTTGAATGAACTTTGATATTGTTAGAAGAATTGGAAACCACGTGATCAGAACTACTAAAAAAAGGAAAATTGATGAAAATACTCTCTGCACTCTATTTGGATTGTATTTGACAAAATTCGATGTAGAAATTGAGGAAGTATGGCTGTTCAATTTCAAATAAAGCGCAACAACCAGCACATTGATCAACACTTGGATGGCCGCGATTTGAGCACCGCCCTGAAAGTCAAGTGCAAGTTTTGTCCTATGATAAATCATGACTTCAAGAGTCTGTATTTTGACTGCTCCAAGTAAGAGTACAACCGCAAAGCTGTTGAATGCATATAGAAAAGTTAGCAGTGCCGCTGCTGAAAGATGTGGTAGAAGGAAAGGTATAGTTAATTTTCTGAATCGAGTGAACCAAGAGCTGTTCATAACTATTGCAACCTCATGAGGATCATTGGGCTCATTTTCAAAAGCAGAGGCGCTAATTTTTGCAAACACTGAAATATTGTACAAGGAGTGGGCTGTAATTATCGACCAAGGATTCGCAAAAACTTCAAAATTTAAGCCGATCAGGGTTGGAAGGTACCCTTCACCTTCAAACATCAGAACAAACCCTACTAGAATCGAAATTGGTGGCAATAGAAACGGAACGGTCAACGCGGGAGAGATAATGTTTTTCAGAACAGGTTTTCCATGGGCCAAGAGAAAACCAGAAATTGTGCCTATAAACATTGCAATAAGCACAGTCATTATTGCCTGATAAATTGTGAAAATAAAGAATTTTAAAAAGAGAGATGATTGAACCAATTCAATCCAAGACTTTGCAGAATTAGAGAATGCCATCGCCAAAACTTTGGATAAGGGAATATAGAACATTGTCAATAAAAGAGCCATTGGCAATAGAATATAGCCCAATGATCGGTAATTGATTTTTTGAGGATAAAGAGAATAGTGTTCGAACATACGTTGCACGATTTATTTCTTAACAAATTACAGGCTAATTTGCTTAAAACTTTACGTTGTCTTGATTTTCCTCCTCAGTATTGGAATTGCAACAATGAAGGACAAGAAGACAAATTTGAAGTCAAAGCCCGGAAGAATGTTTTCTTCTGGATTTGCCCATGCATTCTCCCATTGATCCAACCA
>JALUTL010000041.1:15010-17311 GCA_027016475.1 Candidatus Heimdallarchaeota archaeon | reverse complement strand
GCGCAATTAACAATTTTTTGGATAGTAATCGTATCATATGTTGTCAAACCGCATCATAAAATATAAACATTTTTATTGAGAAATATAGGAAAAACAACAAAAAGTAAGCTAAAACACTGCTACAGAAGCAATCAAATTGAAAAGCACCAAAGAGAGCCTGCATGTTTTTTTTGATTCTTCGTCCCTTCTGAAAGAATGACCATCTCAAACTCATTTCTGAAAACATGATGAAACAACAATTCTGAAAGAATGTGTCTCCTATTTATCGGCCGTACGATTCATCAAATCAATAGGACTACGGAACACAGAAGAATACATGTTATAATCCTAAGGAGTAATTTACACCCTTAGAACCCTTGCTTTTTGGTTGATAGCAAAGGCCTTCATCGAAATGATAGACGGGAATTGCAGCATGACCTTGATGACTATGTTCACAATATCATTGCTTTTATTGAGAACCTTACACCATACTATGACAATTTAGTCAAGAAAGACCCTGTCGGCATTTCCAGATAGCTTCTGCCCTTGCTCACTCCGCAACATATAGGGCCCCGAACGGAAAGATTGTCATCAGTACTGGATCAAAATCACTCAAATGGACTCCAATATTCGTCAACATCGGAAATGCGGATAGGACAATAATCAGAAACAGGCTCAAGACCATCGACCTCTTCAATCAGCTTGAAAAACAGCAGCAGGAGATGGTCGTCCAGTTTGT
Organism: Candidatus Heimdallarchaeota archaeon; assembly: GCA_027016475.1. Classification (GTDB taxonomy): domain Archaea; phylum Asgardarchaeota; class Heimdallarchaeia; order Heimdallarchaeales; family Kariarchaeaceae; genus WAKA01. The sequence continues at coordinate 16,593 of JALUTL010000041.1, read as the reverse complement.
TGAATCTCTCAATTTTGACTTCTACACCATCATTGATCAATATGTCCCCAAAATGCAGAAAAATCATAATTGGGCCATCAAATTATTCATTAGATTGTTCAACTCAATTACACGGCTCATACCATGACAATTTATAATGAAAAAACAATGAATGATGCCTGAAGATATCATAAAATTGAAATGAGCGTGATGGGATTTGAACCCATGACAAGCGGATACTTCCGAACGGCTGTTCATAAGAGTCCGCTGCTCTACCAAGCTGAGCTACACGCCCACTGATTGATTTTTTTTCATGGAGGTAATTATAATTTTGGGTAGTTGCGTTTGCTGTGATTTTGAAACGGGTTAAAATTTGTGGCATTTCTTCACTTCTTTTTGGTGGATGGACAACGATGCAAGGTTTTGGTGAATTGGTGTTTCAGACGGGATTGTTGGTATTGACGATTATTGGAGCAATTTGTGAATTTTACATGGGTTCGAAGGGAATAAACCATATCAATGTTTGTGCAGAAAACATGGTCATGAATAGCCGGTTGTTTTTTTCACCGCACTATTGCTTTTTTCAAATTTGTCGATTTATGGAGTGGATGGTTTGGACAATTCAGGCATACCTACTTTTGAGTTGGGCAATATTGAGGGAGTGAAGTTTACAAAGGTCTTTGGTAATTATCTTGTTTTCGATTTGAGATTGAATGTGTCAATTCGTATTTTTGAGAATTTTACGCTTACAAGTGAAGATGGATGTACTATTTATCTAAACATTGAGATCACCTATTTAAATGACCTACAGAGGTTGGCATCAACAATGTCACCACCCCCTGTTGTAAGCAATACTACGAGGCGAGATTTCCAGATATGTATCTATGATCAGGAAATATCATTTACTGTAAATACATACAACTTTATCTTTTCAGCATCATTTTCAGTGATTTCAGGCAGGATTTATTCAATTACAGCATTTCCTAGTCTCAGCAAAATGAAATATAATTATGTTATTTTTTATGATGTTTTTAACAATTCAAGCAATCAAAGAACCATTTCATTTGACAAATTTCATAATATTCCAGGAATTGGTGATCTTGCTTTAGCACTTCTGACGGAGTGCTGGAATTCCGTACTATTGTAAGCAAGTTTTTGGGTTCTTCCGTCATGCTTTATTCTTGGGTGAACATTTACAACTATTATGAATCGCTGCAATATTCGTTGTCGCCAATCATAAGTTATGAGATTGTGGATTCGATTTCTATTTCCAATAGAAAAAGTGTGAAGCCGCCTAGAGGGAGTCAAAGTATGAGGACATCAACAGTTGAGGAATTTGGCAAGTTTTTGATGTATTTTGACTCCATCGATTTTGAGACGTATCCAGAACCAATCAATCTGAAGCTGAGCTTGAGAGTGCAGGCGTCTTCCGATGTAATCATAATTCCTGCCTATTTGACGATAGACCATTTTAAGGTTGCACGGGTAAAAATCTATTACATTTCCATGGATGAAATGGGACATTTTGGTGATGTGCGATTGTCATTTATTTTTCCATTTGTGCTGTTTGTTTTTTTTGTTCGGAAACTAAGCAGGAGGAGGAG
>JALUTL010000041.1:0-15000 GCA_027016475.1 Candidatus Heimdallarchaeota archaeon | reverse complement strand
CATCTTAGGCGTGAAATTTTCCTTTATCTTTATAGAGCGTAGTTTTTTTATGCTGAAATTATAAATTGTTTGTAACTTAAGGCGTTTTGACATGATCACTGCTGTAAGAAAGCCAACCATTGGGTATGGGATAAATGAGCTGTCAGCAGAACCGATGTCTCCGCCATCTTTTGATTTTAATGGGCCAATCTCCGTTCCAAGATACACAGTTACGGGCACTGAATTATTGTAATAAACTACAACCAAAAATTTGTAGGGGTCATCGTTTTCATAGTCGGTTGAGTTATACGGCTCGTTGTAACAGGTATCTCGATCTATTTCACTTGATTTGGGTATAGAATAAGGGAAATCCGGACTAATCCAAACAAATTTTGTCAATTGAACTTGGTTGTTGTTGTCTTCATTTTCAGGAAGGTTCCAATGAGAAGTAAGAATCGTCCTGTTTTGGTAGGTTGCTAGCGTTGCGGAAGATGAATTCAGGTAATTTGAATAGTTGCCATCGGGAGTTTCAGTTTCATCGTACAGTGCAACAAGGATGAAATCAGAATATGAAACCTGTTCAGGCAACATGGTGGTATTTGCCAAAACAGCGAATATAGATGGGCAATACTCGTTTTGTGGATGAAAATATATGTCAGGTCAACCGGCACCTCAAAGGCAATATGGCCTGCACCATCGAACTGAATCGTCTCAACAACTACGATGCCACGCTAGTCAACCATAATTGCGGATACTGAGCTTGATGCAAGAAGAATGATTGCAAGAGCAACTAGCATTGTTCTCATGATTTACAGCCTCCTGAATGTATTGATTGGTGACGAAGACGGAGCGTCGTAATAGCCTTTGTCCAATGCTTCACCGAAGAGTTCCAGCAGATCCACATAGCCCCATCCCATTCGAAGACTCCATTTGCCTTCACCTGAGCTGGCATTTTTCAGAAGCTCATACAGAACCTGAACTGTAGGGTCTGAATAGGTGCCAGATTTCAGATAATGGCCCCTGTTGTAGGCATAGATGGCAACCAAAGCGGAAGTAGCCAGATATGGAGTGCTGAAGCTGTTTCCTTTGTCATAGACCCATTCCCTAGTTCTTCGCCAAGCCCCATTGATGAATTGGTCATCGTGGACTTTAAGAATGGGGATGCCATTGGCAGGCATGACAAAGTCCAGATCCGCAGGAGAATTTGGATCATTTGTCCCATAGTCTGAGCAGAAGGTGTTGTCATCACATGCGGCCGCAGCAATGCCGCTGCAGGAGCTTTTCACAGAATAATAGTCATAGTATTTAGACATTTTTAACCATGACCATTTCGTTCTCATTTCCCTCTGTATTCATGGTCGACAGAGCCAACAGCGTACACTCTCGGATGGTTCTGTGGGAATTCATGTCCTGTGTTACTTCCATTACTTCCTTCATAGGTATTGCCTAATGATGAGAGCATGAACACTTCGTTTGCAGCAAGTTTATTGATTTTATCTTCTATAGCTGCATCAACTTTTTTAAACGAAAATGACATGGAGACAATATCAATATCGTACCGTATTGCATTTTTTATTAGCCAATCCCACGGTTTCGTATCTTTTTCCACTAGGAACCCAGGGTCATATTTACCAAATTTGGCATTCACAAAGATGATTTTGACATCACGTACAACAGTGGCCAATGCGCTGATTACACTTAATGCATGGAAATCATCTTTAATAGAATATTGCAATTGGTTGTTTCAGTAGTCGTTTCCTAATTTGAACAGGTAGAAATTGTCCACTCCTTCAGACCCTATCTCTGCGACTTCTCCGTTTCTGTCAGGAACAAGATATTTGACGATATCCACCCTAATGCCGTAATAGCCGCTTTCCAGCTTGACCCAATCGTCAACAGAGAGACCATCGTCTATGACAACCACAGTTCCCTTGAGATCAGTTGCTCCAGCCCTATTGGTAATCCAATCATCGCAGTTGATGAAGAGGAGTGCAGGATCATTGATCCATTGAAGCCGGTTTTTGCGATGAAATCGCCAACATTTCCATCTCTTGCATCATATTCAAGAGCTAGTTTTTGTGAATTCACAAACAAATGTGGTAGAACCACTAATGTAATTAAAAAGAAGCAAAATAATTTTTTTGTTCGCACGGTCTGCTGAAAAATTATAAAAATAACTTTTCGATTACTCTGCAAACGATCGGAGCCAGATAAACAACCAATGAAAATCCTTCAGCCAAATAGTTAATAACAGACTAATTGCATGTAAGGCAGGTTTCATACAAACGTTCAAAAGATTTGGCGCACATGTCCCTACTGGTGTTTGTGAAGGAAAAATGATGAGATTTGAGCATTTAAATACCATTTCGTTGTGACAGGCGCAAAAAATCTAAATATTGAGGTTTTGGGATCAAACCATGGCGATAGTTGATTATTTGCTGTATCAATCTCTGTTTGTTGTCCTCTTTTCGCTTTCCATTTTGTATTTTGCAAGGCCGCTTGGGAGAGGCAAGATTTTGACTGCGTTTTTCTTGGGATTTGTTGGTTGGCTTTTGGCATACTTGCGGATTATCCTGATTCAGCTGTATCAGATTGCAATACTGATTCGCCATGGCATTGATTTTCTGGACAGTGAGGCAATTCTCAATTCTGATGTGATCTATACCTATGAATTCAACATCATGGGCCCGTTGCTGTCAGGGCTGTTTGAGGAACCAGTGAGATATGTCTTGATTTATTTTGTACTGAAGACTGGCCAAGATTTGACAGAGCGAAAACACGTACCGTTGGTTTTTGGGTTGGGCTGGTCGCTCTCGGAAATCATAGTTTTGACAGTTGGGATCATTGGTGTTCCGGAATTCCCATTGGAGTCCTTCATGATTTCAGCGTATGAACGTGTAATTGCCACCATTTTTCATATATCCATGTCCTATGTTGTGGTGTATGCAAAGTTTGACAACAGAAGAAGTCTATGGCTGGCTGTTGTGGCACATATAATGTTGAACATGGTTCTATTGGTTATGCTGTTGGAACTCCGATGGTTGGACACGCTGCAAAGGCTGTTGGTCATTGAAGGAGTGCTGACTTTGGTTGTGGCAATTGTAGTTTTTCTTTCTTTTAGGCACGTGAAAGCAAAGGAAGAGATTGTTGCTGCGGAATTTGGGGGAGATAGAGCTATGTTCAAGAGCTGATGGATGGTGCATGTGCACCTAGCCATGCCTCCCTGTCTCCGATTGGTTCCGGAGACGACAGGGACATCCGCTGATCCGCCTCAGGACTCGCAGAACGCCATGCCTGTCTGTCCCTCATTGGCGGGGCATAATCCCTGCCGGAGTGCAGACGGCCACCGGTGACACACCGGCTATCATGGCCATCCCTTGGCTGCCCATCGTCGCAACCGATATGTGCCCATTTTCAGGGATAGAGATGAGTTGCTTGACAGATAGCTCATCAGGTTTCAAACCATGGACAAGATAGCGTAGACTCAAGATTGAACAAAAATGAAGGTGAGAAGAGGATACTTGCACTATTGGTTGCATTCTGGTCAACTGTGCCCATATTTGGTGCAACCTTGACCAACAGTTTTTTAAGTGATCCATTTATGCAGGGAGTAACAGCTAAGACGAGGAGACCCAAGTGAGCAGTGGTTGCGTTCATCAGTAACGGACAATTTTCTTGTGCTTCACTGGCAGTCTTGGCTAATGATCTTCTTTGCGTGGCGAAGGGGGTCAAATGTTTCTGCGGAGGTGTCACTGATGCTAGGTGATCGTGTTCACTTGGTCTAGTGGCATCTTTGGGAAGTTTTTTGGTTCATTTTCAGGAGCTGAAGAGATGACATTAGGTTTAGTAAGACTAGGCCTTCCCAGCAAGGGAAGGATGGAAGGGGAGACGTTGGAATTTTTGGAACGTTGTGGATTTAGGGTTCGTCGAATTCGTCGGCAGTATTTGGCGACTATTGATGAATTTCCAGAAATCCAGATTGTTTTTCAACGGCAGGAAGACATAGTTCGAGGTGTTGAGAACGGGCTGCTTACGTTTGGCATAGTAGGCTTGGATCTTGTATCGGAGTTGACTGTATCGTGGGACAATCTGGTGATTATCCATGGTGCACTTGGCTTTGGGAAATGTACTTTGGAAGTGGCAGTGCCTGAAAGTTGGGATGTCGATTCAGTTGATGGCCTGAGACGGCTTGCTCCTCCCACAGGAGATAGGTTTCGGGTTGCGTCCAAGTTTCCGAAATTGACAGCGGAATTCCTTGATCGGTACGGGATTCCCTATGAGTTTGTGGAGGGGGCAGGAACTTTGGAAGTTTCTCCAGCTTTGGGAAATGCAGAGTTCATAGTAGATTTGGTTTCGACAGGTCAGACATTGGAGGACAACCGCTTGAAGCGAATTCGTGGAGGGCAAATATTGAAGTCTGAGGCGGTATTCATTGGTGATCGCGAAAGACTGAAATCATGTCCTGAGACTCTTCGTTTGGCAAAGAAATTGCTTGAAATTTTTGAGGCGACATTGCGGGCAGTGAACTATGTTTCAGTGTATGCAAATATGCGGGGAAGAGTGGAAGAGGTGATGCCCAAGCTTTTTGAGAGGCAAGAACTTGGAGGATTGCAGGGGCCAACAGTATCTGGAGTGTTCAGTCGTGATGGGGATGAGTGGTTTGCCATCCACATTATTGCTGACAGGAGAAAGTTGGTTGAGGTAATTGATGGACTGAGGTCAGTAGGGGGTTCGGGAGTGGTGGTGGCACCTGCCCTTTACATTTTTGAGGAAGAGCCAAGATGGTATACCCAGCTTCTGGAAAATTTGCAGTTGGCAAAGGAGGTGGCTTGATGGCAGTCAGGCAGGCAATTGAACAGTTAAGGCCGTACAAGCCGCCGATTTCAGGAAGGAAGGGACATGTTCGTCTAGATTTCAATGAGAACACGAATGGTCCCTCACCGGTTGTGCTGGATGCCTTGAAGTCCTTGGATGTCACGGAACTTTCAGGCTATCCCGATTATACAGATGTCCTTGAGAAAATTGCACAGTATCGGAAGTGTGCAATTGAAAATCTTGTGCTTACTGGAGGTATTGACAATGCGTTGGAGTTAATTTACAATGTTTATGTAAATCCAGAGGACACAGTGGTTTTTGCAGTTCCGACTTTCAGCATGTATGAGTTCTATGCAGACAGGATTGGGGCCAAAGTGGTAAAAGTTCCATACAGGAATGATTTTTCCTATCCTTTCGATGAAGTCATGGATGCTATAACGACAACTGCACCTTCGTTGCTGATTGTTGCCAATCCGAACAATCCAACAGGTACAGGGATTTCTTTGGAGGAGTTGGAAAAGTTGTGCAAATTCATTTCAGATAAGTCTCCGGATACAATGGTTGTTGTTGATGAGGCATATGCAGAGTTCAATGGGATTGACAGCAGTTTCCTTCTGAACAAGGTGAGAAACTTGCTTGTTCTTAGGACTTTTTCTAAGGCTTTTGGCTTGGCAGGGCTAAGGATAGGCTTTATCCAAGGAAATTCTAGCCAGATAAGTGTCCTAAAAAAAGCCTCTTCACCATATCCGGTTAATTCGTTGGCTTGTGTTGCAGTTTGTGCCGCACTTGATGATGTTCAATACGTTGAGAACTATGTCAGAGAAGTGCGCGCACAGAAGCAACGACTAGTAAACGAATTGACGCAAATGGGAATGCCAGTTGTGGACGGACAGGCAAATTTCATCCTTGTAAAATTTGGGAAAATCAATGGATGGATAGTAAAAAGGCTTCAGGAACGAGGTATCTTGATACGTGACAGATCATCTGACGAGATGCTTGAGGGGTACAGTCGTGTGACTGTCTCTTCGGAAAGGGAGATGGATAGGTTTTTGACTCAAATTAAGAAGATTCTTGCCAAACCCGCATTCTTGTTTGATATGGATGGGGTTCTGGTAGATGTGAGTGAATCCTACTATAAGGCGATCCTGATGTGTGTTGAGAAATTTACTAGAGATAAAGCCAGTGTAAAAGATGTAGAGCAGATCAAAAGAATTCCAGGATTTAACAATGACTGGAAGGTTGCGTATGAATTGATCAAGCAAAAAGGAGGAAGTCCAACGTATGAGCAAGTAGTAGAGACGTTTCAAGAATTCTACTTACATAATCCGGGTTTGATCAAGAACGAAAAATGGTTGCTTGACCCGAAAATTCTGGAAAGGTTGTCGAAAGAGTACAGGTTGGGCATTGTAACAGGACGCCCATCTGCAGAGGCAGAATTGGCCCTTCAAGGAAAAAGACAATTCTTCTTGTCAGTTGTGACATGGGATGATGTACAAAACGACAAGCCTGATCCTGCGGGAATCAATTTAGCACTTTCAGAGCTCATGGCCGACAATGGATATTATATAGGAGACACAGTCAATGACATATTGGCTGCAAGGAATGCTGGAATAATACCGATTGGGATAGTAAAGGGAGAAGGCGATAGCCTAACAACTGATGTCATGTGCAAAGCGGGCGCGGCAAGGATATTGGAAACGATCAATGAAGTGGAGAGTGTATTGAATGAATAGGAGTGCAACAGTAACTAGACAAACCAAGGAGACACGAATCAATGTTTCTGTGAACATAGACGGAACTGGAGATTCGGAAATTAATGTGCCAATCAAATTTTTAGGACATATGTTTGATGCATTGGCACGTCACAGTGGCTTTGATTTGAGAATAGATGCAGAAGGAGATATGGAAATCGACCAGCACCACACAGTTGAAGATTTAGGAATAGTGCTTGGCCAAGCATTCAAAAAGGCATTGGGTGACAGAAAAGGGATTTATCGAGCAGGGTTTTTCATCTATCCCATGGATGAAGCTTTGGCCATGGTTGCGGTTGACATCAGTGGAAGGCCCTATCTTCAGTTTGAAGCAGACTTTAGGCGGAGATTTTGTGGTGATTTCGATACAGATCTTACAAAGCACTTTTTTGAAGCATTTGCGAATGGGTTCGGTGCAAACGTAGTCATTCGGCTTATGGCTGGAGAAAATGACCACCACAAGCTTGAGGCAATTTTCAAGGCACTTGCGAAATCGCTGAGAATGGCCTGCGTAATTGATAGACGAATGGAAGAGGAGATTCCCAGCACTAAAGGAGTGATTGAGTGATGGTATTGAAGGAGCGATTTGGTTCAAAGTACATTGGAGTTTTGGACTATGGAGCAGGCAACCTCGGAAGCATATGCAATGCGTTGGAGTACCTTGGTTATGTTCCTGACCTGATTGATAACCCTGACGGAATTACTGAAGCTAAACGGCTGATATTTCCCGGTGTTGGATCATTTGATATGGTCATGACCTACTTGAATGAGAAGGGCATGGTTGATCCCCTTAGAGAAAAAATATTGGATGGAATGCCTTTTTTGGGCATCTGTCTTGGCTATCAGGTGCTTTTTGAAAGTAGCGAAGAATCACGCAAATCTTCAATTAGAGGTCTAGCCGTTTTCAAAGGTAAAGTTGTCCGCTTCCGTGAGCGTAAGGTTCCACAGATAGGATGGAATTTTGCAAAAGTCAACAAAAGACCAAGTTTACTTGATGGTGGGTATTATTATTTCGTCAATTCCTATTATCCTCAACCAGATTCCGAGGATATCGCATTGTCCACTACAGTTTATGGGAATACGGAATTCGTGTCTGCCATAGAGGTAAATGATGTGATAGCTACACAGTTTCATCCAGAAAAATCAGGGGGAAAGGGATTAAGATTTTTGAGGAGGTGGTTAAGGTGCTAACCAAACGTATTATTCCATGCCTTGACGTGACTGAAGGCAGAGTTGTCAAAGGGATCAATTTTGTGAATTTAAAGGACATAGGAGATCCTGTTGTCTTGGCCAGAGCCTACAGCAATCAAGGTGCAGATGAATTAGTTTTTTTGGACATAACGGCTTCAAGTACTGGAAGAGACATTATGAAAGATTTGGTTGGAAAAATTGCCAAAAAAGTATTCATCCCGTTTACTATTGGAGGAGGTCTTCGGTCTGTGGAAGATATCAGGGAAATTCTTAGGCTTGGAGCGGACAAGGTAAGTCTGAATTCTGCTGCGGTACTGAATCCGAATCTCATTGAGGAGGCGAGAGAAAAATTTGGATCACAATGCATTACAGTAGCTGTTGATGTGAAAAAATCAAGAAAGAACTGGGATGTCTACATTTATGGAGGAAGAAAGAAGACTGATTGGAATGTGCTTGACTGGATCACCGAGGTTCAAGAACTTGGTGCAGGGGAAATACTGCTGACCTCAATGGATCAGGACGGAACACGTACAGGGTTTGATATTGCATTGTATCAGACCGTAGAGAAAGAGCTCGGAATTCCTGTGGTTGCTTCAGGAGGTGGAGGGACAATTCAGGCATTCAAGGATCTATTTGAGCAAACAGAAGTTGATGCGGCATTGGCTGCCTCAATCTTCCATTATGACCTGATCTCATTGCAGGAGTTAAAGGAAGCCTTGATTGATGCAGGGATTCCAGTTCGCCCATTGGAGGAGGGATGTGCATGATCATTCCCAGCATCGATATCATGGGCGGAAAAGCAGTTCAGCTTGTCCAAGGAGATGAAAACCAAAAAAGGATAGAGAGGGACAATGTGGTTGCTTTGGCCAAAGGATTCAATCAGTTTGGACAAGTTGCAATCATAGATTTGGATGCCGCATTCTCAAAAGGGGACAATGAAGAATTGATCTCAAATCTTTGCAGGGTTGCAGAATGCCGAGTAGGAGGGGGGATTCGAGATGAAGAAAAAGCAGACCGGATATTGGGATATGGTGCGAGAAAAATAATCATCGGGACAAAAGCAACTCCTGATTTTCTGTCTCAATTTGATCCGAAAAGGGTCATTGTTGCAGTTGATAGCAGGGATGGAAAAGTCACAACACACGGTTGGAAGATTTCGGCAGATGTTAAGCCACTCGATAGAATTGTAGAATTGCAGAATTATTGTTCAGAGTTTCTGTATACCAATGTCAACAAGGAAGGCATGATGCAGGGAGTAGATTGGGATGGATTGAACTCACTGCTGAGTGTTACCGATCGGCAATTAACGTACGCTGGTGGAGTTACATCACTTGGAGATATAGTTTCCTTAGAAAAGAGGAATGTCAATTCACAGATCGGAATGGCCTTGTATACTGGCAAGATATCACTTTCAGATGCGTTCATTGAAGTGTTGGATTTTCAGAAAGGCGATGGGCTGATTCCCACGATCGTACAAGACGAGATGACAAATCAAGTGCTCATGCTGGCCTATTCTTCCAAAGAATCTTTACGAGCAACCTTTGGGGAATTCGATTGGGACTATCCATGGACTGAAAAACCTGCAGCCTATTACAGTAGATCACGGCAGAAATTATGGATCAAAGGATCATCATCTGGAAATGTGCAACATTTCATTAAAGCAAGGTATGACTGTGACAGAGACTCTCTATTGTTTACTGTTCGACAGCATGGAGTTGCCTGTCATTTGGGGAGGCATTCCTGCTTTGAGGAAAGGGTTTTCTCCTTAAATGACTTGCAAAAGGTTGTTATGGACAGAATTCGAAATTCTTCGAAGGAATCATATACATCGAAACTTTTGCAATCAGATAAATTGCTTAAGGACAAGATATTGGAAGAGGCGGAAGAGGTATGCCAGTACGAAGACAGAAGCAATTTGATTTGGGAAGTTGCAGATTTGACATATTTCTTAACGGTGTTGCTTACCAGCCAAGGAATAACGTGGTGTGAAGTGCAGAATGAATTATGGAGGAGAAGAAAGTGAGTAATGGGAAGCTGAAGATTATTAAGGCTACAAATTTGAGTGATACATTCTATGAGATCGAAGAATTCGATGAGATGGACATTGTAAGGGAGATACTGTCAGCAGTAAAAGCCAAAGGTGACAAGGCTGTCAGAAGGTATTCTAAACTTTATGATGGATTAAGTGACAACACCTCTTTTGAGGCGAGTCGAAATGAAATTGATGCAGCCTACGATACGCTAGATGGACAAATAAAGCAAGCACTTGAAACTGCCTCAAAAAACATTCGAATGTTTGCTCAAAAACAGTTGGAGATGTTCAAGGACTTGGTGGTTGAAACACCATTTGGACAATTGGGACATCGCGTAATCCCCTTGAATCGGGTTGGGTGTTATGTTCCTGGTGGCAGATACCCGCTTCCTTCATCACTTCTAATGACAGTAATACCTGCTAAAGTAGCAGGAGTCAACGAAGTGATTGTATGTTCCCCAAAAATAAGCCCAGTAACATTGGCTGCGGCAAAGATAGCACAGGCGGACAGAGTTTTTAGGGTAGGCGGAGCCCAAGCCATTGGTGCAATGGCTTACGGGACGGAGACCATTCCACAGGTAGACAAGATTGTCGGTCCTGGGAACATCTTTGTTACCGCTGCAAAAAAGGCAGTCTTTGGCCGAGTGGGCATTGATTTTCTTGCAGGGCCGTCTGAGGTCATAATCATTGCCGACAAAACAGCAAATTCAAAAATCGTTGCAGCAGACCTTTTGGCTCAAGCAGAGCATGATGTCCATGCAAAGGTTGATTTACTTACTGATTCTGAAGAATTTGCAAATCGAGTAAACAATGAATTGGAGGAGCAATTGAAAACCCTGCCAACGAGGGAAGTTGCAGAGAAATCAGTAGGGAATGGGTTTGCCATAATTGTGGAAAGTTTGGACGAGGCGGTGACCATTGCAAATAGGAAGGCCCCAGAACATTTGGAGCTACATCTCGAAAAGTCTGAAGACATTATTCCTAAATTGAGAAACTATGGGTCATTGTTTATTGGAGAAAAATCTGCTGAAGTTTTCGGGGACTATTGTGCTGGTCCAAATCACACCCTTCCGACCAATGGAAGTGCCAAGTATACTTCAGGTTTGTCAGTGAAGGATTTCGTGAAATTTTCAACATTTCAGAAACTAAATGATCCAAATCTGCTAATAAGTACCTGTAGTACACTTGCAGAAACTGAAGGGTTGATAGCACACAGAAATGCAGCGTTATTTCGAAAAAGCTAGACCTTCCCTGTTACAAAATCGTCGAATGCCTGCTTTGTTTTTTCCAGTGGCATGAAAACAGGTGGTGCCTTGAAGAGATATGGCGCAGGAGCAACCAATGGACCCGAGGCAACCCTATTCAGTGCAATTTTCATTACTCTTACAGCGTCTGTCAACGATGCAGCACCGTTTGAACCATCATTGCTTTCCATTTGTATGTCCAACCGGACAGGCTGTCCCAAAAACCCATGTCCTTCAACCCAATAGTAACCAATCCTGAGGGAACCGAGGAATTGAAGATAATCTGTAGTGCCAGCTGCAACTTCAAATTCATAGTCTAGGGCCTGTTTAATGGAATGCTCCTTGACACTGCGTTTGTAGTTTCTTCTTTCAAAATCAAGGGTGGTCAGACCTTCCAATCCACCTGAAACATCCAATTGGTAGGTATCCATTACCTTGACACCGATTTCATTGAGCAACTTGAGCAACCCTTTATGAAATGCAGTCCCTCCCGCTTGAGATTGCAAATCGTCACCTAGGAGAGGCAGTTTGGCATTGGTGAATTCCCTGGCCCATTTTGGATTTCTAGCTATTGGAGTTGGTGTGGCGTTGATTACTGCAACTCCTGCCTCCAAAGCAGCCTGTGCAAATGCTTCACATGTTTTTGTTGCTCCACTGGGTGTTGCAATGACCAGAATTTCTGCACCAGATTCTTCTAGTGTCTTTTTGACGGCCACTTCTTTCTCAGATGAAATTTTTATGACATCTGTTGCAGTTTCTGCGACTCCATCCAAAACGGGAGCCATTGAAACAGTTACACCTATTTCTGGCACATCAACAATTTTTGCCATCGTGTTAGGCTCAGCAAATATGGCCTCTGAAAGATCCTTGCCGACCTTTCGCTCATCGATATCGAAAGCCGCCACAATTTCAATGTCTTTGATCTCAAATCCACCAAGTCTTGGATGTGTAATATGCTGTTCTGAATTTTTGGAATAGTAAGCGATTCCTTGAACAAAACCACTAGCCAAATTTCCTATGCCCGCAAATGCTACCTTTATTTTTGACATCTTTATACCTCCAATTCACCTCTGATATATTGTTCCACATTTTCCTTCGCAATAAAGTCGGGAATTTGTTTTGGTGGATGCTTGAATGCGTAAGCACTCATGCTATAGATGGGGCCTGAGATGCCCCTGTCCTGCGCAATTGCCAATGCCCTGATGACATCAATCATTACACCGGCAGAGTTTGGTGAATCTTGAACTGAAAGCTTCAAGTTCAAAGTTATTTTTTGATCACCGAAGTTTCTTCCTTCGACATTGATGTAACACACCTTTGTGTCTTCCAAAAATGGTACATAATCAGATGGTCCGATTCTTACAGGGATTTCGTATGGAAGGACTGATGTAACAGCTTCTGTTTTTGATATTCTTTTGGTTGTAAGCCTTCCTTCATGTTTCATGTTTTCGAAATCAGTGTTTCCTCCAACATTGAGCTGATGGGATCTGTCAACAGCTATTCCCCTGTCATTCATCAGTTGCATGATCACCCTGTGGAGAATTGTTGCTCCCAATTGGGATTTGATGTCATCACCAGCACAAGGTATACCTGCCTGCCTGAATTTTTCAGCCCATTCTTCGTCTGACACTATGAACGATGGGATACCATTCGCAAATGCAACACCAGCGTCCAAGGCCGCTTGAGCATATATTTTGGTTGCATCTTCAGATCCAACAGGGAGAAAGTTAACCAATATTTCTGCGCCACTGTCCTTTAGCACTTGGGCTACATCAACTGGCTTTGTCTCGTTTTCAGCATAGCAGTAAAAGGATTCCCTCATGTGTGGAGCCACACCATCAGAAATGGGCCCTGGCTGGACAATGACTCCAGTTTTCGGGACATCTGCGAATTTTTTGACGCAGTTTGGTTTTTCCCAGATTGCGTCTGCCACATCTTTTCCAATTTTTAAACGGTTTACTTCGAATGCCGCAACAATTTCTATATCCCGGACATGATACGGTCCAAATCGGACATGCATGAGCCCAGGAATTTTTTCGTCATCTGCTGCATTCTTGTAGTATTCAATGCCTTGTATAATTGCAGCTGCACAATTGCCAAGGCCTGCAATTGCAACTTTGATTTTTCGACTCATAGTTTCACCTACGCAGATGTTTTCTCATTTCCGATATTTTGTTATCATAAAAGCACAGCGATAGGTTGCTACAATATGTGAAAAAAACTTAAGGAGATTGGATCATCAAAAATCTCACATTTCAAGGGTCTAAAGGCCTTTCCAGAGTGAATTTGCGGCATCATAATCTTTTTGCGTGTCTATGGACATCCAGAATACATCGTTTGAGAGTAGGTAGAACGCAAACTGTTTTTCTTTAACCAGTTCCAAAAATATTGTTTCCTCCATTTGCCCCTTATCAGGAAAACGAGGAAGGATTGAACTGTCGAATATGTCAATACCTGCATGAATAGGGACATCCAGTCTTGGTTTCTCCTCAAATTTGGTGATCAAGTTATTTTCATGGTGAACAATACCATAGGGGCTTGTCATATTAACTCCCAGCATTGTTCCCTTTACCTTCAGTTCATTGTGGAGAGCAATCATAGGTTCCAGGTTAGCGGATGTCAATATATCGCCATTCATGACCAATACCTGTTCTCCAGTCACATATCTGCTTGCCAGTTTAACGGCTCCTCCGCTACCTACCTTTTCTTCTTCATAAGAATACTTAATGTCTATTTGTCCATGGTCGTTGGAGTAAGAGTTTCCCATTTCCTGTTCTATGACATTGCCGAGATGACCGACCGCCAATATCGCTTTAGAGAACCCTTCCTTTATTAACAAATCCAATTCCCAACACAGAATTGGTTTGTTTTGGATCTTAACAAGTGGCTTTGGGATTTCATTGTTGGTCACGCTTCGTAACCTTGTTCCTTTACCTCCAACAAGGATGATTGCGTCCGTCAAACCCATATGAGAATGCAAAACCAGTAACTTATAAATTAATGTAAATTATCGTGAGCAAAGGCACATGGTTTATGGGAAACTCCTTTGTATTAAAATCAATATTTAAACCATCATGGAAAAACAGATTTTATAAAATTGAACGGAGTTGTTCATAAGAAGTTCATGGTTCAATTGTATCCAACCGGTTTTTCTCTGAAAAGTAATTTTTTGGAAATAGATGGAATTAGAATTCATTATTTTGATGAGGGAGAGGGAGAATTGACGTTGTTGATGATTCACGGCAATCCAACTTCTGCATATCTGTACCGTAATTTCATTGAAAAATTTTCGAATAAATTTCGATGCATAGCAATTGATCTGATGGGATTTGGATTATCTGACAAACCGCCCTCCATTCAAGACTACACTTTTGAAAGACACATAGACATTGTTGAGAAGTTTGTCATGTCCTTGGATCTTCAAAAAATAGTATTGGTTGTCCAAGATTGGGGCGGACCGATTGGATTTGGCGTATTAGTCAGACAGATTCCACGGTTTGTGGGTCTAGTGGTCATGAATACATTGACGTCTCCTATTGTCAAGCTACCTCTTAGATTTCGGCTACTTTTTACAGGAATTATGGCAAACCGCTTACTTCTGAACGGTTATTTTCAGAAGTTGGCATTTTCAAAGGGTATGGTGGGCAGGCTTGCGAATGAGGATCTTCAAGTCTACATGAAAGCAAACGATAAGCCTGAAAAGCGTGCAGGAGTTGCTGCATTCCCCAAAATGATCCCAACTGCAAAATCACACCCGAACCACCATCTGTTTCTTCAAATATATAGCAAATTGGAAAGCATAGACATTCCCACATTAGTTCTGTTTTCAGACAAAGATTTAGTCTTCAAGCTTAAAGACGGAGAGAATTTTGCAAAAAGGCTTGCTCGGGCGGAATTTTACCCAATCAGGAATGCAGGACATTTTCTTCAAGAGGACAATCCAGAAGAAATTATTAAACACATATCACATTTTCTGGTAAAGATAACG
>JALUTL010000040.1 GCA_027016475.1 Candidatus Heimdallarchaeota archaeon | reverse complement strand
GCCGATAAAATTTCCGGGTCGCTAATATCGCCAAAAATAACCGGTGTTTTCTCTGCTGAAAGGCGGGCAAAAACTTTTGGATTAAAATCAACCACCACAAATGGCCAATTTTTAGCCTTAAAGAGTTTTTTCAATGAATTACCAGTTCGGTCGCAACCAACCAAAATAATATGATCAGCAAATTCTCTGTCGCCTAAATTAAAAACCTCCTTTGTCCTTTTTCTTTCAAAAACTGAAAGATAATCTTTGACAAGAGAGTAAATTTTCTCCGAGCCTAAAATTAAATAAGTAGAAATAGTCATGGTGATTAAACCGACCAAAACCACTAAAGCCACAGTCGAGTTTTCCAGATGACCCAAACTGACCCCCATGGCTACCAAGATAAATGAAAACTCGGAAATTTGCGCCACTGTTAACCCTGCCATAAATGAGGTTCTTTTCTTATAACCCATAAACCCCATGATTAACATGACAATTATCGGATTGCCAATAAGAACAAAAAGGGAAAGAATCAAGCCGGGCAACAAAATTTGACCGATTTCCGGCACAATAAGCTGCGTTCCCAAAAAAAGGAAAAAGATAGCCAGAAAAAAATCTCTCAATGGCCTTGTTCGGCTGGCAATCTCCAAATGCTCAGGCAAGTTTGACAGGGCCAGTCCTGCCAAAAAACCGCCGATTTCAAGAGTAAACCCCAAGGGCCCGGCCACCAAACTGGCCACCCCCAAAGCCCAGGCAATACTGGCGATGAAAAGAAGCTCAGTTGAAGCAGCAATGTATTTTTCAAAGAAATTCGGCAGAACTTTTTTGGAAAGAACCCAAGTTAAAACAAAAAGAACCAAGGCCTTAACGGCGATAATAATAAATGATAAAACACCAGTATTACCCGTCTTCAACCCAGCCAAAAACATTAAAATCAAAACGGCGACAAAGTCCTGTACCAAAAGAAAACCGATTGCAATTTTGCCATATAAGCTGCTGAGATCGTTTTTTTCAGAAAGAAGTTTGACCATAATAATCGTTGAGGAAAAAGTTAAGGCTACGGCGATATAAACCGAAGCCAAAACACTAAATCCCAAAAGCAAAGACAGGAAAAAACCAGTAATGGAGGTGAAAACTATCTGGCCAATGCCGGTATACAAAGCGACTTTGCCAATAGTTGGCAACTCACGCAGATTCATTTCCAAACCCACCAAAAAAAGCAAAAGAGCAACACCTATGCTTCCCAAGGAAGAAAGCACGGAAACATCCATCACCCCAACCAAGGCCAAAAAGATACCGGCAAAAAGATAGCCAATAAGCAGTGGTTGCCGTAAGACCCTGGCAATAACAGCAAACACTGAGGCAACAACTAAAGCGATTGAAATTTCGTAAAAACCCATTTTGGTTTATTTCTCCCCTCTTAAGTTTAGGTAAGGCTTGAGCTTTTGTAAAGAAACTGAAGAACCTGTTCCAATTCTGGCGGCAGCTCTGATTTAAAAACAACCCTTTTTCCTGTTTGAGGATGCTTAAAGCCAATTTTTGAGGCATGGAGAAAAAGCCGCGGACACCATTTCTTATCCTCTCTTGACCTTTTTCTACCAGCGTAAAAAGTATCAGCCACAATGGGATGGCCCAAGTAACGAAGGTGAACTCTGATTTGATGAGTTCGGCCGGTTTTGGGAAAAAGCTCAACCAAGCTTAAGGGCTCATTCTTAATTTGATAGTAACCAATCACTTGATAGCTTGTTTCAGCGGCTCGTCCGCCGGCTAAAACACCAAACCGATCCCGCCGCCAAGGAAGGCGGCCAACCGGTGCTTTAATCTCCCCCTGGGCAGGCTCAACCTTCCCGTGAACCAAGGCCTGCTAAGTTTTTTTTACCTATCGCGCTTTAAATTGTGACTGTAAATCCTTAAAGGCCGCCATAG
>JALUTL010000039.1 GCA_027016475.1 Candidatus Heimdallarchaeota archaeon | reverse complement strand
CATCCTCAACTCAGTCTGGAAATTGAAGGAGAAACAACAGGAAAGTTTGACACCATCATTTCAGACTTTGATCATGTTGTTGAAGTTTCAGGGCAATTTTCAAAACCAAATGGCAGAATTGAGATAATACTTTCAACCAAAGGTTTTGAGCACACACCAGAAATCATCAATCAAGCTGTGGAGCGAGGGTTCAAAATTCATCAAGTGAGGGAAATAATTCCATCACTTGAAGAAATCTATCTTGGTTTAGTAGGAGATGAAAGGTCATGATACGGATATCCAAAGTCAAGTATATCGTTTGGAAGGATATTAAAGACATGGTCCAGTCGAAATATGTCCTCTTTTCAGTGTTGTTGATGCCCATAGTCTTTGGAGCTTTTCTCCCGCTCTCTTCCATCTTTCCGCTTCTTGGTGAAGACAGCAACGATTCATCTGGAAGTGATGAGCTCGACTTGGGGATTAAGTTTACGGACAACTGGGATGAGCTGAACGAAATACAAAAGACAGTGATAATACTTATTGAATTGTATAACCTTTTTCTCATTTTGATCCCTATTATCCTACCTACTGTCCTTGCATCTGACAGTTTTGTTGGTGAAAAGGATCGGAAAACAGTTGTCAACATTTTGGCGACCCCATTGAGTGATGAGGAAATCTATTTGGGAAAGGTGCTCAGTACATTTCTGCCAACTGTATTAGGCTTGATCCTAGCTTTTTCATTGTACTTTGGCATGGTGTCGTATGTTACGCAGCAGGTTCTAGGAACATTGTACCTTCTCAACATCAATTTCTTTACACAGGTCTTCATTCTAGGCCCACTGCTAGGATTGGGGGCAATTAACCTCATGATTTGGGTCTCAACACGAACTTCAACAACAAGAGATGCCCAACAGCTAGGTTCCTTCATTACCCTTGTTTTCATGCCATTGATTGGCATCTTTTCGTTTGCCCTTTTTTTCAACAGAGCTCTGGTTTTTGTCTTTCTTGTTGCTATTGTCGTAGTCGATATACTTTTGGTCAGATTTGGAATGTCACTGCTCAACAGGGAGAAATGGTACAGCTCAGTCTGATGGCACTCCTTATTGATCAGATTTTGACATCATTCCTTCTTGAATGCGCTAATTTTTAGAAGGCCACAAAGAAATCACATTTGATAGGCTTGGAAGAATACAGGGACATTTTCATTTCGGAACTCGAAGAGAATTCCAAACTCCTCAGTGATTCGCTTCTTCAATTGGAGAAGCAGCCGGAAAGGCTTGAACCACTAGAGGATGTCATTCGAGCGGCGCATACAGTAAAGGGAATGGCTGCAACTATGGGTTTCGACAACCTGACAAGGTTGACCCATACAGTTGAATCTAAACTCAGAGAAATCCAAAAGCAAGGAAAAATTTCCAAAAACTTGATACAGGCACTCTTCCAGGTATCTGACAGGTTAGAGGAATTCAAGCACTACATGGAAGACAACAAGGATCTCAGCAAAATTCAGGTTGACGATCTGGTATCCTACCTTGACAAATTTGATCTCCAAGCAGATCTTGAAATTCAGCAGGAAGGCGGTGAAGCTCTTGAACCCGCCATCAAGCTCGAAAACAAGTTCAAAATTGATGTCAAGTTCAAACGTGGTGCCAAACTGCTTGGAGCAAGGGGATTTCAACTTCTTAGAGCGGTAGAAACGGTTGCACAAGTTACAGACTCAAAACCACCACGGGCAGATCTTGAAGAAGGAAAGCTTCTGGGTGATGTGTCCCTTGAAGTCATCACAAACGAGGATGAGATCAGTCTAAGGCAGGTGGTGTCTTCCATTGAAGATGTTGAGGAAATTACGATTTCCCGCCTTGTGGAAGCAGATACAGGTCCTCGCGTCAGAATCGCCCGGGGAATTCAGACAGTCAGGGTAAACCTTGACCAACTGGATGAGGTTGTTGATCTTCTTGGAGAGCTTGTATTGAATAGAGGAAGACTGGAATCATTGCTTGAAGGGATAATCAGCCCTGAAATCATTGAAAATCTGAACACGTTCGATTCACTCATCACAACCATTCAGGATCGACTCATGAAAATGAGAATGGTTCCGCTGTCCCGTATCTTTGAAACCTATCCCAGAACAGTAAGGGATATTGCCGCTAAGAAAGGACAGGAAATCAACATCTTCATTCAGGGCTCACACATTGAATTGGACAGGTCTGTTGTGGATCAAGTCAATGAAGCTCTGCTTCACTTGATTCGGAACGCCGCAACCCACGGAATAGAAGATCCAGCCACAAGAAAGAGGCTGAAGAAATCCCCTGTAGGTACAATCAGGGTGTCTGCATTTCAAGACAAGGGAGAAGTCATGATTACAGTTGAAGATGACGGATCAGGGCTTGACCTGGACAAGATCCGGAAAAAGGGTATCGAAATGGGGTTGATAAAGGAAGATACAAGGCTCACAAGATCGCAAGTTGCCGCATTGATTTTCCATCCGGGCTTCAGTACTGCTGACAAACTGACAGAGGCAGCAGGCCGAGGAGTGGGGATGGATATCGTAAAGGCAACAATAGATGAGATATCAGGATCAATCGAGATTCGTTCAAAAAAGGATGTAGGCACGCAATTCATCATCAGAGTCCCACAGACACTTGCAATCATCCAAGCGCTCATCGTCAGGGTCAACAACTTCAGGTTCGCCCTGCCAATGCTCAACATTGAAAAGATCTATTCTGAAGACGATCCTGACATTGAATATCATGAACAGGATGTGTTTCTCAGAGTTGGGAAACAAACAATTCCCGTAATTAACCTTGAGACAACACTGGTTGTACCTGCCTATGTAAAGCCTACAGCCATGCCAATTGAACCCGGCAAGAAAGTAAGAAAGAAAGTGATACTTTGGGAAAAAGGAGGCAAAAGAGTTGCTTTCAAGGTCACAAATGTGCATGAACAAAGAGAAATCGTGACAAAACAGTTTGATGAAGTTCTTTCAACCTTCCCCGGGTTCAGCGGTGCTACAATCCTCAGAGAAGAAGAGGTCGTACTGATTTTGGATCCTGCAACATTCCATAGACTGATACTTGTTCACTGAGATTTTGTTTTTAGACCATAAAGGTACTCCTTAGACGGTTGTCAGCAGAGGCTGAATCCCCTGCAGAATGGCATCTGGCGCGCATAATTCTGCCAAACCCCCGATAAGCGAAATCCCTTATAAGAGCACCCGGCATTTTTAGGAAAAACAAACTGACTTCCCTTAAAAACGCAAAATTTTGCATTCATTTAAATACCCTCTTGGAACTCGGAATTCCTCAAGTATATTTCAGTTATTGCCCTTAATTAACTTTTTACAGTTTTGGGGTTGCTATTTGATTGGCAGGGAATCTTCAAATTCTGAAATGAGGTAGTCAGGAGTAATGTTTGCATAAATTTGGGTCGTGTCAAGGGATGAGTGACCAAGAAGTTGCTGTATTGCTCTTATGTTGGTTTTGTTCATCACCAAGTGGGAGGCGAAGGAGTGCCTAATCATATGTGGGGTTGTGTGACGTATGCCCGTTGAATCAGAGAGCTGTGAAATGAAATGTTGGATGGTTCGATTGGCCACCCGTTTTCCTCTATTGCTCAAAAATAGTGCTTTTTTTGTATCTTCATCAATTGATCCTTGACGTTCCAGTTTTTTCTGTAGAATTTGCTTTCTTTCCCCTTCAATGTATGCCCTCAAGGCAACGGCTGCCCTGTTTGTCAGCAGAACCATCCTGTCCTTGCTTCCTTTGCCTCCTCGAATCATGATTTGTCCTGAAAGCAATTTTTCCTTGACACCATTTTCGTTGACCACTTCCCTATAAGTAAACTGGATGTCATCCAAGTTCATGTTTCGAACCTCATTGCATCTTGCCCCTGTAGAGTAAAGGACTTCGAGGATAGTTTGATGGAGCTGTGATTTTTTCTTGGAGTTGAGGAGTTTCTCCATGTCATTTGTTGGAAGGAATTTGGGAAGGGATTTTGCTCGCTTTGGATAGGACAGGTCTTCTGCGGGATCTTTTTGGATGACCTGATTAGATTTGAGGAATTTGAAGAATCCTTTCAAAGAACACACACGTCGGTGAATGCTGGACGGTTTGTTTTTCTTTTGGGAGTGGAGGTAAGCGAGAAAGCCTCGTAAATGGAATATTGTAACTTCATTCCAATTTATGCTTTCTGGGTTTTTCTGGTATCCTTGATCGATAAGCCACTTGATCAATGTGTACAGGTCATGTGCATAGCCCTTGATTGTGTTTTTTGACGAACCTTTTTCTATTTCCATATATGCGAGGAAGTTCTTGACCATAATGTCATTTACATAGTCGGTAAAAGTCATCACCTCTAAATTGCATATAGTTCCTTATGTATTAAAGTCGTACGGGAACAATAGGGGAGTATTGTCAAAAAAATTCAAGCGGATTTGATTGCTGAGTTCTTTTCCTTGAGATACGGGGGCTTGTAGATTGATCTTTTCGGAATTTTTTTGATTGCACACCAAAGATTGATGACAGTGTTTCCATTGATTATTGCCAAGTCATATTCTTTTGCATAGGCTTCTGCGTCTTTGAATGAGAGTGCCTTGTATGTTTTGCCGTCCATCATTTCGCACATTGTTACTGATGGAGCGTGCTTAGTAAGCTCACAGAGGGCAAGTCCCAGTTCAGTATGCCCCAACCTTGTCTTCATTAATCCGGGGGATCCTCTTAGAACTGGAACATGTCCGGGTAACCTGAAGGATGTTCCAAACAGTTGTATCATTTCCTCCTGAGTTTTTGATCCTTCATCATGAACCCTTGCCATATTTCCCAGTTCCGATATTGTCAGGGCCCGATCATCATCAGTAATTCCAGTAAATGCTTTGACATGGTTGAGGTTTACAGAAAACGATGACCTTGCCCCATATGGCAATCCATGAGATCTCATGATACCAATTATGGGGTAAAGTGACTTGACATTGTCATAGATCGTACTGATGAATGGAAGCTGAATTGTCTTGCACAGTTCGTCAGACAGAGCTGTGCAGATTAAACCTCCTGCATCCTCTCTCATCTGTCTGATATTGTCAGGGACAACCAGCTCAGAGGGGAACATCATGTCCACTTCTCCCTCTCTTTTGTCGGAATCGTACAGTAGAATGGGTTTGCCGGAATCCCAACATGACCTGATATGATTGAGCAACTCGAAAATGGTATCAGTCTCCTTTTATCTTTTCATCATTGAATCAAATTTATTGTTATTCTTTAATTCCAAAAAAAAAGAGGAAACCTTGGCATGATTTAGGCATTAACCGGACCAGCATCTTCCTGCCCCTGTCTTGTGCCTGTGCCGGCTCTTGCAGTCAGCCAAGCGGGATCAAGTAATAGGTAGACTGCGTTGTAAGCATGTTTTCTTGCCCTGTCTTTCATGATCTGCTTTAGATGCCTGTCATTTTCACCTTCATCTTCATGCACAAACACTTCGATAATGTGTTTCCTTACCATAAGTTGGCATTGGCCGATCATGGTGCTGGCGACCTGTGCAGACATTTTGTCATATGCCTTTGGCCCAGGCATGCCCAAAGCGATGACAATGTCACAGTCTTTTTCTTCGAAAAGTTTGAGTGCTGCGACAGGAAGATCCTTGATTCCAGGGACAGTATATCTTTCATAGGTCACCCTTCCTGTAAATTCCTCCAGTACATCGATTACATCCTTGGCCATGTCATATCTGGCAAACATGGTGTCTGCAATCCCTATGTGAACCACACATCAGTTTTTGATTTGCTCTTAAATAGCCTTTTGACAGTTATTTGGTTTTTTCAAGAATATTGTCTTCCAGTTCGATAGGCATGTTTTTGGTGTTTTCTTCAATAGAAACACAGCAGGATGTAGCCTCTTCCATCAAAGGGACTTCTACCAGTTCTTCCTTATGCTCCTTTATCCACAGAAGCAGTTCCCTGAGTTGAGTGCCACAGCATCTTCCTGTTGGATTGGTTATTTTGCAATCCTTTCCCTTGTTTGCACCAGTATATTCTTGAATGTCGATTAAAGAATCGCAGCATTTTTTGACAAGTATTTCCTCAAGAACTTCACTCTCCATAACCTGCATGCAGTAGCACACAGGTCTTCCTTCTGTCCCTATCGGCATTTTGTGCATGACTGGGGCCCTAAGCTCATCCTGACTGAAATACAGGCCTTCCTCATTATTGAAATAGATAACAGGGCAATCTGCATTTGGACAGAAATAGAATTGTTTTCCTTTGATCAGTTTCCAGTATTTTGGATATACATGGTTCCCAACGGTTTTCTGGAAAAGCCTTTTTCCATTGTCAAATGAGATCGGACAGGCTTTTCCGTTTTGATTTTTATGACCATTTTGACCATTGAATTGCAATTGAATTCCGGACACGGATATAACTGAATTCATAGTCCATTATATGTTCAATAG
>JALUTL010000038.1 GCA_027016475.1 Candidatus Heimdallarchaeota archaeon | reverse complement strand
GAACATCAAGTATTGGAAACAAAAGTATGAATGTGGGGGTGAACAGCACTGCACCTCCTATACCAAATGTCATGGCAATAGTCGCAATTGCAATAGAAATCAGAAGCATAAACCAATAATCTAACATAACCTAACATTGTCAAACAAGAGTGATATAAATTCAGTACTATTTTTCATATCGGAGTCAATTGACCAAAACTTGTTTTAACCCCATAGTAATTCACAACATGTGACTTCTTCTGATGAACTGACAAAACGCATGTTGGAACTGAAAGAACGAATGTTGAATGTCGCCATGAGGGACGGGCAGATCTCCATTGATGAACAAGCGATTCTGGATGTTGTCAACAAGGGATTGGACAAAGTGGTCGACCAATTATATAACAACAAAGCAATATCTGATGACGAGTTCAAAAAATTACGCTCAATCATCGAAAAATTGGAAGATGATTCTGTTAGTATTGCCAAAGTTGACGATCTGATTTCTGATGATGAAATCGCTTTGTTGGGTCTGTTATTCAAGGAAATAGATCAGCTCTTTTGAATACTTTCCATTTCGGCACCAATCCTGACTACCTGTTCCAAGAGGTAGTCAAAATCCTCTAACTCGCTCCTATGGTTCACAATTGCAATCCTGAGAGCATAAATCCCATTCAATACTGTGGATGAAGGGATTACCTCTCCTTCATCATGCAACTTCAGCAGAAGTTCCTTGTTGAATTCATTCTGCTTCTCTATCGATCCATTCACTCTGTACCGAAAGCATACAACGTTCAACTGAGGCTTTGTAAGTAATTCCAGCCTGTCGGAATTTTCTATTTTCTGGGCTACATATTCTGCCTGCATGATGTTTTTGTCTATAAGCTTCGAATACTTTTCTTTTCCTATGTATTGTAGCAGAAACCATGGCTTCAGAGCCTTAAAGTTTCGGGATAGCTCAAAACCATATTCGGTAAACCACCTGCCGCCAGCTGAAATTCCCCTGGAATTTGGTGCCAAATACTCTGGCCGTAATGAAAAGGTTTCCAATTGCTTCTTTTCATCTCTTACCAAGATGCATCCTATTTCATATTGGATGTACATCCATTTGTGCAGGTCAAAGGCCAGTGAATCTGCCTTTTCAATTCCTTTCAGAAGATGTTTCCTTGATGTGGAAAGATTTGCTATCGCGCCGAATGCCCCATCCACATGAAACCATAGCCCTTCTTCTTCTGCAACTTTGGACAATTCCTCCAAATTGTCTATAGCACCTGAATTTACTGTCCCTGCGTTGCCGATGATGCAGGTAGGTTGATTGCCTTCTGCTCTATCCTGCTTTATCTGTTCTCTTAAGGCTTCAATGTCAATCCGAAAATTTTCATCAACTCTGACTCTCCTCAGTTGCTCACTACCGACACCTAAAATTTCAACAGCCTTTTGTATGGAACTGTGAATTTGCGTTGACCCATAATAGGTTGGCCTCAATCCTGAGATTCCAGTTTTTCGAATATCTGGAAATTTTGCATTTCTTGCCACAGCCAATCCAATCAAGTTTGCCGCTGAGCATCCCGTAGTCAATAACCCTGAGCTGTTTGCTGGAAAATTGAATATTTGTTTAAACCAGCCAAGAACTTGCCGTTCTACATAGTTTGCGATATGCTCCCGCCCACCTACATTGGAATTCATGGTCGCAATCAGTAGTTCTGGCAACAAATCCGCGGGGATTCCAGTCCCGTTTACCCAACCCCAAAAACGAGGATGGATGTTGCCTGATGGAAAAGGGAGAATTGCTTCCTTGAAAACATTGTAAAGCTCTTTGAGATCTTTTCCAGTGTCCGGAAACTCATCCGTCAGTTTCTCTTTTGCTTCCTGCGGTATTGGTTGCCATGCTTTACGCGACCTTACCATTTGTAGATAATCCACCATTTCCTCCACAGCAGTGTGGAGAATTTTTTTAAGATCATCCCAGTTTTCAGGATCTGCATTCAATTCCATTCAAACATCCTTTTCTCAGTCTCTACAAAAAGAATTTGTAACAATCCAATTCCAAGATGATAAACTGAGAATGGAAATGTCCTTTCAATTGGGTTTTGAATACTCTTCTTCCACATAAATAAGAACCATGTCATCCTCCTGAATTGACTTCTTGTTTAGGCGGCGCACGGCATTTTCTGTAGTGATGGCCAAAAGTTCCATCTTTTCCTTTATTTTCTTCTGTAGTTTTTTCAAATCTCCATATCTAGCTTCAAAAATTTGACCATTGGCAAAGATAAATGACTGTGGTAACCTTTTCTTTTCGAGAAACGTGTTAATCAGGTAAGTTGAAATTGTTCTTTGAGGGGTAATTACCCCGTTGACTCCTGCAATTAGAAAAGTGTCTACTTCTTCATCATACTTGACCTGCTGGATAATATGCGTGTCCGGAAAGTGTTTCTTGACTGTCGTGACAAAAATCAGATTGGTTGTTACGTTGTCAAAGTTACAAATGACCAAGTCATGAGGCGTCAATACTGAGGTAATTTGATCGTCACAATTCTCTAGATCCCAAACAACGCCTTCAATGCCGTCTTCTGTAGTTAGTGAGATTTGATTGTCATACTCACATATAGCCAAAATCTTGTGAGTTGTAATGTTCATTTCCTTGAGGAGATTTCTATTTAGCTCGTTATATCCACCAAAAACAACTTGGTTGAATTCAAGTTCCTTTTCATCAGGAAAATTCGATTGGGCATTGTCCAAATCTGCAATGGGCACGGCAATCAGGTCATATTTCGCAGTTACATCAAACACATCAGAATGTAACGGGAAAAAGCTTTCCGTTGTCAATGAATATTTTCCTATCACCAAAGAGTTTGGAAATATTTTCTTCACTTCATGTGACAATCCATAGAAGATTTGTACATTTCCAATGCTACTTTTGGTCCATTGCCCATTAAGTGGTACGAGTGGTGCGTGGAACATATGGCGAAGAACCGCAATTTTTGAAACATGGGGCAGGGTTACTCCTTGGTCAAGATTAATGACCCTGACAATAGCCTCTGAAGTAGGTGAATCTATTTCGGCATAGACTGGAAGGAATTCGTTCAGATTTTTCATCAAGATGGTTGCTTTGGCCATATCATTGTCATTATTGAGTGCCAAAAAAACTGCTGATGCGTCTTCCAACGAAAGGATTTTCAGCGTCTGCAATTGGGAGATGTCCGCCTGTATTGCGGGAAATCTGTCATAAACTGCTTCAGCGACCCTTTTTGAATCTTTGTCTACAACCACTACCTGAAATCCTCTTTCTCTTATAATGTCTCCTATCCTCTTCCCAATGGATGAATAACCTCCAAGTACTATATGATTCTTGTATCCGATTGGTTTCTTTGGAAGGATGTGACTTTGTATTCGGTTTTGGACGATCATGTCAAGGATTTCTTGTGAAAGAAGTGCAAATATCGATATACCTGTTGTAATAAGAACAATGGACATTATCTTAGACAATGGTTTTGACGGAATGATATCTCCATATCCGACAGTAGAAAGAGTGACGATAACAAAATAAACAGAATCAAGCCAGCTCTTGTTTTCCACGAATTTGATGACAATGACGCCGAGGCTAAACACACAAAAGAAAACTCCAAAATAAAATTTGAAACGATGCTGATAAAACGTCGACAAACTCATCTCCACATCTCCCTTGTCTTTGACGTATAAATTATTATTTGCATTACAGCATCAACTGTCTTCTACTCAAACAAGTCCAAAATACCTTGCAGTTCTTCTATAATTCCCTCATTTGTTGGATATTTCAAAAACAGCTTCAGTGATCTTTCAAGCAGATAAAGCGTGACTCTCTTGTCAAATGCTTGATGCTGGAACAATTCTGGCATGACATCCTCAACCCATTCGGGAAGCAATTCAAATCCATGCTTCACTTTTTGATCTGCGTAACATCGAGAAAAGGGCGCTTGGAGAAAATCGCTGGCTATACGATATATTGATTCGAGTATATAGTCATTTGAGGTGACTACCAAATTGTCTAACCCAATTAAACCCGTTACCACGCCTTCATCAACAAAAACATAATCTAACTTGAAAACTTTGTACGTTGGCACTAGGATTTCTTCTTTTAAGGCAGGAAGGTACTGCCGTATTACTTTTTTGATGCGATTTTTCATCTGTGATGAAAGGGATGACCGAAGAACTTGATTTGTAAGCCTTTTCAGATTTGCTGATCTCGTTCGATAGTCTATGGTGAATCGCGGATCTTGAAAGATGGATGGTGGATTCTGGTTTATTGTTCGCACATATCCCATAGCTTCATGAACATACTTCTTCCGTTCCTTAACACTAAGCGAGTTCCAAATTTTGCAAATAGGATCCCCTTTCGGTTTTTCATAAATGGCGTAAATCATGGGGACAATTTTTTTTGATTCATCATATAGAGAAACTTTGGCCGTCGGAATAATGTTGGAGTAATGTCTGTAGAGGGCTACGGTTGTCCTGATTTTTTCTTTTTCAGATGGGTATTTGGCAAATTCGACAATAATGTCACTATTCACTAAATATCTCAAGGTCGATCTCTCATTGCTGAGCAATTCTATCGATATGATTTCTGTATGTCCATTCTTTTGAATCACCTTGTACAAGTGATTTATTTCAAACTCACTTATCCTACTTGACACTACTCCTCTAGTTTCCCTTAAAATTCTGTCATAAATTCCTTGCTATCTTTTACAAATCTTAGTCATCTTTGGCATTAAATAAACTAATGCCTAACCATACTCATAAGAGACACCAAAAGAGCCACGAGGAAGATTCCAAGACACGGCGCCTTGGTCACACATGATATCGCAGGTGCCACATTCGATGCAGTCTTCATATTGGAAAACCATTTTTGGTTTCCCATCCACTTCAAAAAAATTAAAGCATCTAACTGGACATCCCGCAATGCATAGGTGATGTGGACATTGGTCACAAATGTCACCGTTCACAACAATATGTGCATTTTCTTCCGCATCTGTCTTGTACGTTAAAACACCAAGCTTGTTCTTAATCGGGCTTGTATCCTCTTCCATATCCTTGAACTTCATAGGTTTGTACCTCCTCTAATCGCATCTTTTAGCAATGTAAACGGACCAGCACCTTTCTCTTTGAATGACCGCAAAATTGTTTTGTAAAGCTTCTCTTTTGGCTTTCCTGTCTCTGTCAGTGCTGTCTTGAATCCCGAATTGATGGCATCTGGATAGATCTTGAACAGATTCTTGTTTTTCGTCATCCTAGTGACATTTTTGAACTTCTTCAGATCTTTGAGCACGTATGAATTTTCCAATCTCTTCTTGTAGCCTGCAAGCATCTTTTCTGTGAAGTTGTTCTGGTCTATGGCTTCAATTGCCGTTTCAGCAGCCAGAATTCCACTCTTGATGGCATAATTCATCCCTTGGATTACCAATCCATTTGAAAACACAAACCCAGCCGCGTCTCCTCCGACCATGAAACCATTGCCGTAGAGGCGAGGCATCATACGAATCCCTGCTTCAGGAATAAGTTTTGCTCCGTATTCCTTGAGCTCAGCAATTGAATCTCCATCTGCAATGAGCCGTTTGATATAGGGATGTGCCTTGAATTTCTCTAGTACCTTATAGGTTCTGTCCTCAGGCTGCAAGGAATCTAAATGGACGACCACTCCCAAGCTGATAGTATCATAGTTTGTGTAGAAGAATCCTCCTGCCTTGACAGTGCTGGGAATGTTTCCAAGTACAAATTCCCCAGCAATTCCTTGCCTGTCCTTCAGTGCGAATCTGTTCTCCAATACATCACGATCCAAGGCCAAGACATCCTTCAAACCCAGCATGTAATTGGATTTTACATCGCTCATTTTCTTCTCCTTTCTCAATCCTGCCCGCAACGTCAACCGTGAGTTTGCACCATCCATTATTAGGGTCAATGGAGCTCTCATTTCCTCACCTTGGGAAATGACTCCAGTGATTCGCTCTCCTTCAACCAGCAAATCATCAACGGAAATTCCATCTAGCACAGTTACACCGTTTTCTGTTGCTTTTTTGCCCAACCATTCGTCAAATCTGGCACGCAAGATAATCGATCCATTGTAAGGCGGCTTATACCATTCATCAAAATGCAGGTCAATCACTGTTGCATCATTCTCAGACAGAAAACCGACTTTCTTGTTGATGACAAATCGCTCAATTGGTGCTTCCTCTTGCCATTCAGGCACAATTTCAGCCAAATCATTCCCCCAAAGAACACCACCTGACAGATTTTTTGACCCCGTTGGTTGCCCTCTTTCCAAAACTACAACTCGTTTTCCTGCCTGTGCCAACTTGATGGCGCTTGACAGGCCAGCTACTCCTCCGCCAACCACAATTGCTTCAAAGTCCGTCACTTTATTCCCTCACTAATTTTGTTCAATTTGGGTTTACTCCAACACACGAAA
>JALUTL010000037.1 GCA_027016475.1 Candidatus Heimdallarchaeota archaeon | reverse complement strand
GTTCCTAGCCCTCTGGTAGTGAGGGCAGGCGTACCGATTCTGATTCCTGAAGGGTCAAAGGGTGTTCTTTGGTCAAAGGGAATCATGTTCTTGTTGGTGAATATTCCTACCGAATCAAGTGTGGCTTCGGCCTTTTTGCCTCCAATTCCATAGGGGGTGATGTCAAGCAACAGCAGGTGGTTGTCTGTTCCTCCAGTGATGACCTCTGCTCCATGTTCCATGAGGCTTTCCGCAAGCGCTTTGGCATTGGCCTTGACGCTTTTTGCATATTCTCTGAAATCCGGTTTGAGTGCTTCCTTGAAGCACACAGCTTTGGCCGCAATGACATGGTCGAGTGGTCCGCCCTGCATTCCTGGAAATACTGCCCTGTTGACTGCTGTTTCATGTTCCTGTTTGCCCATGATCATGGCCCCCCTCGGGCCTCTGAGGGTTTTGTGGGTGGTTGTTGTGACGATGTCACAATGGGGGACTGGATCGGGGTGCTCTTTGGCGGCCACCAATCCTGCGATATGGGCAATGTCGGCCATAAGGTATGCATCAACTTCATCGGCAATTTCTTTGAACTGCTTGAAGTCAAGCTCCCTGGGATAGGCTGAAAATCCTGCAAGAATAAGCTTGGGTTTGACCTGCTTGGCCATTTTTCGAACCTCTTCCATGTCGATCATCTTTGTTTCCTTGTCGACACCATAGAAGCTGAACTTGTAGAACTTCCCAGAAAAATTGACGGAATGTCCATGAGTGAGATGTCCTCCTTGGTCGAGAGACATTGAAAGTATTGTGTCGCCGAGATTTAGTAGGGCAAAGTATGCCTCCATGTTTGCTGTTGATCCGGAATGGGATTGGACATTGACAAATTCTGCTCCAAAAAGCTGTTTGCCCCGTTCAATTGCCAACTTTTCGGAGATGTCAATGAATTCGTTTCCCCCGTAATACCGTTTTCCGGGATAGCCTTCAGAGTATTTGTTTGTGAGAACGGATCCCATGGCCTGCAAGACTGCTTTTGAAACGTAGTTTTCCGATGCAATCATTTCAAGGCCTTCCCGTCCTCTGTTGAGTTCATTGATGAGTACGTCATGTATGTCCTTGTCTGCTTGGGCCAGATCTTCCATAAACCAATTGTGAAACATCAAACGGATATGAGATGGACAGTACATTAACAATTCGTAGGAGTTCACGGGAAATGCTCAATTTTTGTGGAATGGTAAACTCGCACGTGAACTACAGAAGAAGGTATATATGTATTGGACAACAACTTCACATATGGAAATAAAGGTATTGGAGAAACGGGATACATATCTTCGTCTCCGAATATTGGATGATCCACATACGCTGTACAATGTGCTTCGTGAGAAGATACTGGAGCGGGATGGGGTTTTGCTTTGCGGTTATGCACGGGATCAAACCTTTGAGGAATCTATCATTTTCCAGATCGAGACGGCCGAAGGCGTGAATCCAATTGAAGTGATTTTGGATGCAGCCCGTGACTTGAAGGCAATGAGTGAGGAATTCAGAGCGGCGTTTGAGAATGCATACCCCGAATAAGTCCCAACTTCCCTTTTTGGAAAAGATTTTGGCTTCCCGGTCTATCCGCGAGGTGGTTGTGTCCACAGACCTTGCCCATGTAGGGGATTTTCTTACCAATTTTGTATATACAACGATGCGCATCGGAATCAAGGGGAAACGGGGGTCGATTCATGTGTGGGATCGTGCATTGGCAAATGCAGCTCGAGAGGTTGGATTGCAGCAGTATTTTCCGAACCGTTACAAACGGGACAAGATCGCTGATGGGGTGGAGGCATTGATTGCCTATGCCTACTTCAATTCCATTGTGTCACTTTCTGATTTGATTGCAGTTCTTTCTTCTTGGATCGGCGATGATGACATGAAGGATCGGAAAATTGAGATTCATGCATGCCAAACTGCTTTTGAAAAACTGCTTGAGGAATTGATGTTGCGATTCAACAGGGGGGGAGTGTTTGACGACCTTTAGCCTTCAAGTGCGGCTTCATTATGCTCAACTAATGGCAATTCTGGCCCCTCAATCATATCCTTGATTCTGTCAAATGATTTAAGGTATTGTGTTTCATTTTCAAAGAAGAATTTCTCCTCAAATGCTGGTTGGAGTTCATCAAGCCAAATTGCCTGTTCATCATATTTTGCAAAGAATGGTTTGCCTACCCATTCGGGATTTCTGCCTTGAATGAACCTGAGTGTAAGGACTTTTTGATCACCGACCATGGCGGGGCCGGTCACCTCAACTTTACCCCAAGTGGTTGACATTGATGGGCCTCGAACAGTTCGGCAGACGCCACTGACCATTCTGTAGGCATCAAAGAAAATCTCCCACGCCTTTACCAGCGGCACCTTGAAATATTCCTGTGCACCTGTGTCTCTGGCGACAAACATGTAGTATGGAACCATTCCCATGTCGACCTGCATTCTCCACATTCTTGCCCATGTTTCTGCATCAGCATTGATGCGGTTCATCACAGGTGACTGTGTTCTAATCTGCGCTCCAATTTTTCGGAGATTCAAGGTGGTTTCCTTGACTGCGTCGGTCATAAGCTCCTTGTAGTGGTTGAAGTGGGCCATTATCGTCAAATGTTTGCCGCTGTCAACGACTTCTTCAAACAGAGAAAGATATTCCGGTCCCTCGGAAGTTTGGCTGGTCAATTTGTACGGGTGGTAGGCCAGCACTTTTGTTCCAATTCTGATGGTTCTGACGTGTGGCAGATCAGCTTCAAGGATGGGTCGAATATATTGCGCAAATACCTTGGGCTTCATGACCATTGGATCACCTCCGGTAAAGAGGACATCCTGAACCTCAGTGTGCTCCTGCAAATATTCAACCAATTCTTCTGCCTCCTTGTTTGCGAATTTCAGTTCATCCATTCCGGTGAATTGTGGCCACCTGAAGCAGAAGGTACAGTAAGAGAAGCATGTCTGTCCATTCTTCGGGAAAAAGAGGACAGTTTCCCTGTATTTGTGTTGCATGCCGGGAATGGGTTTTCCATTGACTGTGGGCACATTGTATTTCATTTGTCCTGCCGGATGTGGGTTAAGAGACATCCTAATGTCATGAATTGTGGAATCAAGTTCTTCCTTTGTTCCGTTTTCCAGTGCATTCTTTACCCTTTCATAATCGGAAGGTTTTAACATGTCTTTCTGAGGAAACGTCAATTGGAATATTGGATCGTTTGGAATATTGTTCCAGTCAATCAACTCATCCAGAACATAATTGTTGACTTTGAATGGCAAAACATGGCCGACAACTTTGATGGCCTCAATTATCTGAGGCTCAACATCCTTGAGCTGTTCAATGTTCAAATAGTTTCTTAATGTGTATGCTTTGTATTTTTCCATGCTCCATCACCTAAAAGAATGGGTCAGATTAGATGCAATCCCAGTGGGATTGAAAAAAATTAGATTCAAATCACTTTCAAAAGTGAAATACCCGTTTCAATTCAATTTTAGTTCAGTTCTATAAAAGGGTTTTGATGTTTCAGAATCATAAAACTATGACGATGAATATTTGGATGCCAAATGGATCAATGCCCTGACAGGAGCTCCAACATTGCCTTTCGGCTTGTACCCCTCCTCTGCTTCTGCCCATGCAACACCTGCAATGTCCAAATGAGCCCATCGGTCTCTTCCAATGAACTCCTTCAGAAACATTGCCGCAGTAATGGATCCTGCTGGTCTTCCACCTGTGTTCTTTATGTCTGCAAGCTGTGATTCGATCTGCTTTTTGTATTTCTTGTCAAGGGGCATCCGCCAGAACTTTTCACCGGTTGTGTTGCCGGCTTCCTCAAGTTCCTTCCATAGGTCGTCGCTTGGGGTGAATGTTCCAATGTAATGACTACCAAGTGCTATCATCATGGCTCCTGTCAATGTTGCAATGTCGATTATGGTGTGCGGGTCATAAGTTTTCTCCGTATAAACCAAGGCATCAGACAGAATAAGTCTTCCTTCAGCATCTGTATTGTCTATTTCAATGGATTTGCCGTTTGATGCATAGACTACATCAGATGGTTTCGTGGCATGTCCGCCCGGCATATTTTCAGTCAGTGGGGCAACTCCGACTGCATTGATCTTGAGACCAAGTTTGGCAATTCCCAAAAGTGTGGCTATTGTTGCTGCTGCACCCGAACAGTCTCCCCGCATTGCTCCCATGCCTTGGCTGGGTTTAAGTGAAATGCCTCCTGTATCGAATGTAATTCCTTTCCCAACAATGGCCAAAGGCTTTTCTCCATCGTTTCCTCCTTTGTACTCAATGACAAGGAATTTTGCCGGTTCATCTGATCCTTTGGCAACGGAGAGGAACGCACCCATTTTCTGCTTTTCTGCCCATTTTTCATCATAATCATGGATTTTGACATTGTCCAATCCATCAAAGGCCTTTTTTGTCTGCTCTACAAAGTATGTTGGTGTCGCAATGTTTGAAGGAAGCTCTCCCATTCTTCTGGCAAAATTTTGACATTCTGCAATGGTTTTGCCTATCAGCCATTCCCGTGCTTCTTCTTCAGTTCCAGTAAAAATCAATTCCTCAATTGTGGGACGTTTGTCTGCATCAAGGGTCTTCAGCTCATCAAATCTGTACAATCCTAGGAAAACTCCTTCTGCTGTTGCCTTGGCAGAACCAAGTGAAGCGATTCCTACCCTTTTTGCGCCATTGTCTCTGAGAAGCTTTACTCCAGTGGCAGCGGCAATTCTTACACTTTCTTCATCTGCTTTGTCTTTGCTCCCGAGGCCAACAGCCGCAACCATTGGGGTCTTTACTCCTGTTACATTGAAGAGTAGTCGTTTTCCTCCCTGTTTCCCTTTGAATTTTCCTATCTGAAGATATGGTTTCAGATCAATGACGTCTCTAATGGTTGAGAAATCTTCATAGACGCCAATGACGATTCCATCGACATCCAATGCAAGAATAGATTCATTGCTTGTGTTTGCTTCCATACGGCAGTTCCGACCCATAGAATAAAAAAATTGAGAAGTGACTAAAAATTATATCAAATAAATAGATGGTTTCCAGAGCTTTGGAACCTAGGGAATATTCTTCCGCCTTTATCTCAAAAACTTAAAAAGGTGCACGGTTGAAACAAATTTGTGATAATCGATGGTGAACAGGTTTTCGGAATTCCGTATGCAACCTTCGGAATCGGCGCAATAACCTCTCTTGTCATGTATTTTCTCATATTCGGACTATCCGCCAGAACCAATGGTACAAAGTCAATTATTCATCGTCTGGTTGCTCGTGTCTCCTTGGGGCTGTTTCCTGGAATTTTCGGCGGATTGGTAATTTCCGCTAATTTTGGTGACGGCTTTTCATTTTCGGACGAAACAGGGGCCGTTTCCGATGCAGCAGTCAATTTGATGGTCGGATTGCTGATCGTACTGCTCAGCTCCTATTGGTTGTTTATGCGTGTGAAAGAAACATTGGAGATTTATTTTGATAATCTCAATGAGGTTGCAGCAGCTATTGCTGAAGGCAATCTTGAGCTTCCCGAAAGCTTTATGCAACCGTCAGCAACAGATGTTCTTGCTCCATTCTATGCTGGGTTTAGTGCTATGATTAATGATCTTCGGGAAGTTGTCAAGGAGATCCTTTCGGTAGCGACACGAGTTGCCTCAACAGCCGAAGAAATCGCAGCATCTAGTTCAGAAGTGAGCTCAAGCAGTGAAGCAATTTCATCGATAATGGAAAACATCTCACAAGGAACACAGGAGCAGGTGCATTACGCAAATGATGCAAAGGCCTCCTATGAGCAGCTGAACCAGATCATCAAATCATCTTTTGAGCGGATTGAGCAGGTATTGGATTTGACTCTTGAAATTTCAGAAGAAACCAATCTGTTGGCATTGAATGCTGCAATTGAAGCACAGCGTGCAGGTGAAGCAGGAAGAGGCTTTGCCATTGTTGCAAAGAATGTCAGGAGGTTGGCTGACGATTCCCGTAACTATGCTGATGAAATCGATCGAGTGATCAAGGAAATAGAGAATGAAATTCAAAAAGGTCAAGACATGATCTCACGTGCCATTCAGACAATTGCAGATGTCAGTGAGGATGTGGCTTCTTCATCTGAAGAGGTTGCTGCTTCTGCTGAAGAACAGACTGCAACCATGGAAGAATTGGTTGCCGCAACCGCTGAGCTTTCATCATTGGCCGCAAGTCTGGAAACTAGGGTTAGAAAATTCAAGATAAAGGAATAAAATCAGTGAAGAAACTCAACACGTTTAAAGACATGGATTGACGATAAATTGAATCTTAATGTCAGGCAACACAACTGAATTGACGGCGTCCGACTTTACTCCAGAAGCTCGTTCGCGATTTGATAAAAGATTTTGGTTTACTGTTGTTCTGATGGGTCTTGTCTCGATTTGGTTAATTGAGAGCATTGGACTTTCGGAGCTAATCGCAAACATGAGGCGAGTGT
>JALUTL010000036.1 GCA_027016475.1 Candidatus Heimdallarchaeota archaeon | reverse complement strand
GGTATGAAAGATCTCGGTTTCGAAAGCGTCGGCCCAATTGAATCTCAGGTGCTCTCCCTTTACAGCGAGAATGTGGACATTCTCGGTTTCATGGAGGGCATGAGAAAAAGAGGATGGCACTTCCACCTTCAGAAAGGTGTGGAGAAATACGGCATAAATAAAAATGAGAAAAATAGTCGTGTTGAGGAAGAATACAGTTGCCTGAAACCAGAAAGTTGTTTGGAAAAGCATGGAGGAATTACTTGAGACCACTGCAAAAAATGCACCAAAATAAATTAAAGTCAGAATAGCAAAATCAGGTATCTTTGACAACTGGTAGTATTTGAGAAAAATCATGGCAACATAAAACGCCAGAGCAAGAATAAACGTATTCAGGAAGATTAAATTCTCAAACACCCTTCATTGCCTCTTATTCTATATATAAAACTGATAAAATAAACATTGTCTGAAAAAAATTAGGTATGGTACAATTTTCCTTCGATCCCCAAAATGATTGCATCCAAATCTATCAAGTTTGCAATATGTCCCCATATTGTGTGTCGAGTAAGTATCATTTGGACAACTGAATCTTGTTGAAGACCAAGCTCATGACTTACCTTTCGTATCAAATCTTCTGGGGAGGTTCCATTTTCTGATATGTTTTCAAGAATCAATTGCTGAATCAGTTGATAATGCTGGGCCGTTTGATGAATCAAGATCCGTGCCTCTTCTTTTTCAATTATTGGCTGTCCGTGGCCTAGAACAAGTGAATCAAACCGACTGTTCAAAAGTTTCAATGCTGAATCATGTGCTTGACGCGGATTAGTTGCAAATAGTATCCGATGCTTGTCAATAACGCTTTGATGAAAAATTGCATCACCTGCAAAAAGTACATTGTCCGCGAGGTAACATCGATGTCCAATTGAATGGCCGGGTGTCTCAATCGTTGAAGCTATATCTTGAGGTAAGGTTTGGGCCCTTTTTGGAGCTTTGATTGGCCTGGCCATCAGATGTTTGTTCTGCAAAATTTTTGGAGGGAAATAGCCTGATAGCATAATTGGCTGGAGCAATGGATTTTCGAAAAAGGGGATTTCTTGCTCAGGCACATAAATGTCGTTTATCCCCATATTCTGAAGCTTTGAGAGGCCGCCCATATGGTCTGTATGATGGTGTGTCACCAATGCACCAATTGGTGGTTGTCCTATGATTTTGGTAATTTTGTTTATCAATGAATTGTCAATACCACTGTCTACAATGTAATAGCCTTTTCCACGCCTGATAATTCCAACAGTGACGGGCCCGCTAAAGCAGCCTATTTCCTCAGTAAACCACTTCATCATGGTGGAGCTTCTCCCTTATGAGCTGGTCAAAAACTTGAATATCTTCTGGATAGTCCAGATCCATGCAAATCTCTGCATCATCCGAAATCAGAATGTCCACTTCCAGTTTCATTATTCTTCTCAATGCAGGTATGATATCATTGTAGACAGAAAGCTTCCCCATTAGATATTTGACTATTGCAACAACAGAAAACCCTCCAAGAATTTTGATCATGTTTTTTCTGTTTTTCAAAATTGCCTTTGTAACCTGTTGTGCTTCCTCCTTTAATGCAGCAGCAGGCGAATATATGAAAAAGTCTCCTGTTGCAAATGTCCCCTCTTTGAATTTTCGAAATCTCTTATTTGCCTGTGGAAATTGCTGCAGCATGGTTTGCTTCGGAGTTATCGGATAAAAAAGCTCAATGGATGGCTTCTGTATGTCCTTTCGTTCATCCAGCATTGAAAAAGCCTTTTCGATGTTTCGGTCAATAATTTCCCCTGTGATGAATGGAATGTCTGAGGAAACACTTAAGATATAATTTGGAACTTCAGGGAGGTTATTGTAATAATGAACTGCTGCCATGGCAGTGTCAAAGTTTGTTCCTTTTGAGCCAATATACATCACTGGTTTGGAGAATGTAAAATTTTCTAGTTCTTCTTCTTTAAGCCCAACTATGAGTATATCTTTGACTATTGTAGATTCTTCAAGCGCTTGGAGAACATAATGGATAATGGGCTTTCCGCCTACTTGGATGAGTGCTTTATTGGTTACTCCAGCATGAATGCATAACTCTGAAAGATCATTTGGATCTGAACCAGCAGGAATATATGCGGACAATTCCATACTTTCCGCTTTGTCTTGCCATTAAAAGGCTTGATACTTTTCTTCTGCAATCAGGCCTTAATTTGATCGAAAAATTGTTTGTATACAGAATGAATTGTTTCCATTGCTTCTTGAATTGTTTTTCCCCAAGTAATCAGGCCATCTTGATGTCCCAACATGGCTACTGGGACACTTTTCCCTTTCGCTTGCATAAACACATCCTGTATGCTTCTTGCCATCTCTGGGGTTCCATACTCTACTTTTTCTGGTGTTGTATACATCCCTAAGGCTTCATGGTTTTTCCACATTTGTTCATTATGGACATGAATGACACAGGTTGTATTTGGTGATATTTCATAAATTGCTGCATGAGTAAGGCTTTCAGATGATGGTTTTGCAGGACCTTTTGCAATGAGTGTATTAGAATTTATATCAAAATCAGTCACCAATGATAATTGATCTGGACGAATTGAGTGAACATCTCCTGTTTGTGATCCAGTAATCACAAACTGATTGTCTGAAGTGTATCTAACACTGATGTTTCCATAGCCAATGTTTGGCGTTAATGGATGGTTTTCTGGATATGTTCCAATAAGCTTCCATTCCCAGAGCAAATTCCTTGCATGGCATAATGGTTCAACTATTTGGACAGGGAATTCTATGGGCTTTTTTGCATGATGAAGATTGAATTTAATTACTGCATCCAATGGGGTAAACCTGGTCGATTTGAACAATTTTTCTAGCTCTTCGAAAGATGAAACTTTTGTACATTTGGGGCCTTTGTGGCTTTGCCTTGGGTCAAACAAAATAGGGCGCATTTCAAGGAATGATGCTGGTTCTATATCGGCATTGTATGAATCTCCCACCATTATTGTTTTCTGAGGAGGCACTTTTAACCGATTCAATGCATGAAGAAAAATATGGGGGTGTGGTTTTTCCTTTCCAACCTCTTCACTTGTGACCATGATCTCAAAAAATCCGTCGATTTGAAGGGCATGTAACTTTCTTAATTGAATTTCGGCAGACATGTTTGTAATGATTCCCAACTTAATGCCTTCTTCTGCTCTATTTTTAAGAAATTCTTTGACATAAGGATATGGTTTGATAACTTTGATGAATGTGTCCCAATATCGGGACGTCAATTCGGCAGCATGAAATGCCAATGATTTTTTGAACTCGGTTTCAACCATTGTCTGAAAGTAAAGGGCACGCGAATGGCTGGCCGCTGTGTCTGAAAGAAATCTTTTGACTCGTTCTCTTGCTTTACTGTATTTTTTCTCGAATTCCTCAAATGAATCTCCAGTAATCTCATTCCAATAGGTGTAACTTTCATGTAGGGCTTTAGCATGACATTCCCAATATGGATACAATGTGTCGTCAAGGTCAAAGAAGATTACTTTGATGATTTCCATTAGTGCTTGTGGTTGCTGTAGCTAATATAATGTTTTGATATGGCCGATTGTTACTCTGTTAACACCAAAAACTGCTCCAAATAGTGAAAAACATTGTTGTTTGACACCATGGATGTTTATTTCATGCTATTGTTCATTGGAGATTATTGTGCCCCTAAGTTTACTAAAGTTTTCAAATTCAATCAGGAGTATGCGTATCCCAATAATCTTGGACTTAATGACCATGATCAAAAATCCTTGGTTGCAAAGTAAATTTTGAATAGATTCAATTGTACCGTTCACAAGTGAGAGACGTTGCTGTCATTGGGACAGGTATGACAAAATTTGGTTCACTGGGGCGTGTGACATCAAGAGAGTTAGTCACCGCAGCCTCCATAGAGGCCATGAAAGATGCTGGAATTGAACCAAAAGATATTGATGCAGTTTACATTGGACAATTGTCGGGAGACATCTTTGAACATCAGATGCATGCCGCTCCTGGCATTCCTGATTACTTGGGATTGGCCAATGTGCCAGCAACACGTGTTGAGGCTGCCTGTGCATCTGGTGGGCTTTCAATAATGCATGCCGTAATGGCTGTAGCTGGTGGTTTTTATGACTTGGTTCTGGCAGCAGGTGCAGAAAAGATGACAAATCTCCCTACAGCTCATGTGACTGAAGCATTGAGCATGTGTGCCGATGATGTGTTTGAAGTTTCGTTGGGTGTTACATTTCCAGGAGCTTTTGCGATGATGGCTCGCGCACATGATAAGGAATATGGCACGAACGCAGAAATGAGGGCGGCAGTTGCTGTGAAGAACCATGAGCATGCTCTCCTCAACCCAAAGGCACAATTTCAAAAGCAAATTTCTATTGACAAAGTCTTGAACTCAATAATGATTGCTGATCCCTTGACACTCTATGATTGCTCTCCAATAACCGATGGTGCAGCAGCCGCAATAGTGGTACCATGGGAAGACCGGCACAAATACGAAGGAATTCCAGTGAAGGTCAGAAGTTTTGCCCAAGCTAGTGATACCATGTCATTGCATGATCGTTCCGATCTTACTGGTTTTACAACTACAAAAATTGCAGCCCAAAAAGCATTTCGAATGGCAAATTTGGAGCCGAAGGATATTGACATTCTAGAGATTCATGATTGCTTTACAATTGCAGAAATCATGGCTTTGGAAGATATGGGATTCTACAAAAAAGGAGAGGGCGGTCGTGCTGCATTGGATGGAGAAACCCGTAGAGACGGGCATTTACCCGTAAATGTTTCTGGTGGCCTAAAAGCTAAAGGACATCCAATTGGAGCAACTGGGGTTGCTCAAGTAGTAGAAATTGCAAATCAACTTCGAGGTAAGGCAGGTAAACGACAGGTTGCAGATGTTGAAATCGGTATGACCCAAAATTTGGGTGGATCTGGATCGACCATTGTTTGCCACATTCTGGAACGGGGTGATTGATTTGGAGCACGATAGCATTAACCGCGTGATCGAAAAATATGAGCGGCTAATCGAGGAGGGGAAGATTTCTGGATCCAAATGCCATGCTTGCACTCGAATAATGGTTCCTCCTCGTCCTGTTTGTCGAACGTGTGGGTCAACAGACATCGAAGTGGTTGAAGTAGAAGGGCAAGGACGTTTGCTTACTTGGACGACAATTTACGTTGGTCCACCCTCCTATGAAAACAATGTGCCATACACTGTCGGTATAGTTGAATTGACCAATGGCGAACGACTGACTGGCATAGTTGATATTCCTGTCTCTGAGCTGAAATACGACCTCCCTGTGACGGCTGCATTTGATGATGAACGGCAAGGTGCGGCCCGGCTACGTTGGAAAAAAGCTTAAGCTTAATTTGTTTGCTGTACATTGGTTGGGCTCTTGAATTTTGGTATTATCTATGTCAAAAATACAGCAAAAATTTTTATTAGAAAGGAATCCTATTTAAATTAGGGTATGGCAACTACTGGAATAAATTCAAATCTAGAAGGAATGGACAGTCTTGAATGTCGAAGAGAATTGGTACAAAAAACGAAAGATCCGCAAATTTTGGCCGATTTGGCTTTAAACGAT
Source organism: Candidatus Heimdallarchaeota archaeon (assembly GCA_027016475.1). Classification (GTDB taxonomy): domain Archaea; phylum Asgardarchaeota; class Heimdallarchaeia; order Heimdallarchaeales; family Kariarchaeaceae; genus WAKA01. The sequence continues at coordinate 883 of JALUTL010000036.1, read as the reverse complement.
GAATTTTGGGAGATTCGGAGGGAAGCAACATCCAAGATATCCAATCAAAAAATATTGGAAAAAATTGCATCAACTGATGAGTTTTGGCAGGTTCGATTTGAGGCAGTTAGCAAAATCAAAAGTCAGGAGTTTTTGGCAAAGATCATCAAATCTGACAATCAGGTTTGGGTTTGCAAGGAAGCTGTTTGCAACCTCTATGACAGTGATTTGTTGTCAGATATCATTCTGGACAAGGAAATTGATATGTCTGTCAGGACAAAGGCCATTAAACAACTGAACGAATTGGACGTACTGACTTCTCTTCGACCAAAGGTTGAAAGCGAACTCCAACCGAACATTCTGCAACGTATCAGGGAAATTCAGGGGTATTGAAGTTCCATTCCTTCTTATATCCGAATCCTTTGGAATTATCAATGAGTCTAATCCAATTTGGAATGATAGCCCAAACCTCTGATTTGTTAATAACTCCAATCAAGGCCTCGTTATTGCTGATGAACGGATACTTGTCTACATAATGCTTTAAAGCTTCATCTCTTGCATTTTGATCGATTATCTGAACACATCTTCCTCTTCCTTGTAATCCTTGAATCTCGCTCCAATTCTGATCATCCTTGTTGATTGTAAATGCAATGGTTGGGTATTTGGACAATACTTGGGCGTGCCTTGTTTTTGATTCTGAAACAAAAATCAATTGTGACTTATTGTCATAAGCAAAATAAAGGGCGCAGGCTTGTGGGACTTTACCATCATAGTATGACAGGTTAGCCACCTTATGGCTTGTCAAGAAGCTTACAATTTCTTTTGGAAACATCATCAAAACAGTACCTGTGTAAATGCAATTAAGTTTTTGGCCTTTATCCTCAATACTTAATTAGTTCTAATT
>JALUTL010000035.1 GCA_027016475.1 Candidatus Heimdallarchaeota archaeon | reverse complement strand
CCATATCAGGTTGCAATATATGTCGTCGTAATTCTCGCGGCTGCTCTGCCCCTTATGATTCCATATCAAAAAGGAAAAGAGAACCATGAACAAATCAATAATTTAAGGAATTGGATCAGCAATCTGCCTGAACCAATGATATCAATGTTGTTTCTGTTCTTACCCTAGCCATTTTTTTCTTGTATCAATTAATGCCATGGCTGTTCACTATTGCCTTTTTCATCATGATCATTCATTTGCTTGAAGAGGAAGTTTCCCAAATACCCACAAAGGAAAAAAAGTATCCCAAATTCGGTGAGAAAGAAAAATTCACGTTTGCCTTATTTCTTTTTTGGCTACTACTTTTTCTGTATCTATTCAGAGAATACTTGTTTTGACAAAAATAATTTCCGTCCAACAATCGTTTTCAAATGGATTTTGCACCACTGCAATGTGTCTATGTTTCTTTACACAATTCTGATGAATTACCTTATACTAACTCTTTAAATCAACAAAAATATGTTGTGAAACACAACCTCTGGGAATTCATTAGTACCTCTCTATGGCTAGATTCAAAAGTATCATACATCTGGAATAGCTATGCACTCTCAAGAATGCCTGTAGATTTTCTGTCTCGCAGCTTCAATACCTCTCGCAATATTTCTTCAACAACATTGCTGTCAAAGGTAACTAAGCCTGCTTCCCAGCTTGATCCACTTACAGAAGTTGGAATCATGTTCATCGAAGAGACCACTGCAACGGCTCGATCAACGATCAGTACCTTCGCATGAACAGTTGGATTGATGTACACCTTCCCTCTTTCGTTCAACTCATCAAGAAGTTGCCAATTATCATCTGCATAGGAACCTTCTGGTTCACGAGTTATTACTGTCAAATCAACCTTACTTGATTTGTCAATCAATTCCTGAATTAGGGCAACCCTCCCGATAAATGGATTGACAAGCAAGATTTCTCTCGATGCCCTTTGAATAATCTTCCTCGAAAATTCTTCCAAATCAAAAGAAAGAAAAAAATGCTTACTCCCAATATCTACACCACTGCGATTGTCCTGCACCCAACTAAGAATCCATTGCCTAAGACCTCTTTGATCCTCCACCCTGACTCTTGTTGCTCCCCGACTCTTCCCAAAATATTCCTGATACTCCTTGTACAGATTGTATGCAACTCTATAGATTGTTTCTTCTCCAGACATCACCTTTACAACTGACTCTGAAATAAGCAACTGACGTAATGCCGTATTCAAGGACTTTGGAGACAAACCTGTATGGTCTCTTATATCTGCCCATGTGCGGGCACCATCAACTGCAATTGCCTTGATGATTTGCCCTTCCCATGATCCCCAATATGTAGGCTCATCCTTCATAAAACCCTGTGGACAAAACAAAAATATATAGTCAAACATATGGGCTGTCAATTAAGCTAAGTATATTTAATATTTCAATCAATGTTATGATTTTCCCATATCGTTAAACCATTTGTTCTTCTTGACTGCTTTACCTGTATTGCTATCACAATTTTTATATCCAAAAAAACAGACCAACAATTGCCCAACATTTGAATCGGATAATCTCGCATTCAATCGGACATCCGATACAAATGTGTGGAAAATATATGCAGGGGTCGCCCAGCCTGGTCAACGGCGTTGGGTTCAGGTCCCAATCCTTCAGAGGTTCGTGGGTTCAAATTTTCACTACTGCGGTTGTGGAATGAAATTCCCACCCCCTGCATTTTTTTTCGACCTTATGGTTTATTTTTCCTACATGGCGTAGATTTACACGTATATGCTACAATATAGGCCTTAAAAAAAGTTTACCGTTGTTCGAAAAATGGATCAATATTGATGGACTTCAATTTTGTTGGGGTTGGAACTTTAGGTATTTATACGTTTGAACGAGTGCGTCTGAAAGTATTTCATTCAAGCAAGAAATGAATTGCTTATTATTTTAACTTCGATTTTCGGATTGTTTGTATATACTTTTCCCACTTTTTTGCGTTACAACCGTAAAGCTTTTTTTTCATTTTTTCCTCATGCCTCATGCTTTCACCAAAGCATATGACCAGTTTGTTCTTCATAGGTATCCTGGTGATGCCCGGATTTGCACCGGTGCTCACCGATACCTTCGAGATTTCAAACACTGTTGTCTCACCCCTTGTGGTGCAGTTCGGAGACTTCGTGGAGGAAATGGCCGCCATTGCGGAACTGAGGTCGAACTTTCCTAGGGCCCGCGTTGTGGACTTTTCTGCGTACGACAGGATTGTGTCCTTCAAGAGGCCGATCATCTATGTGGGACACAGCTCTGACCAAGGAATCCAATACAATGGAATGACAGTCACATGGGATGGACTGGCAGACATGATCCACCATTCCAAGTCCAATAGCCATTGCATATTGGGCTGTGAATCTTTAAAAATTATAGAGCTGACGAAAAGCACTGGAAAAAATGTTTTCTCCTTTGGACAGAAGATTGATGCACTTATTGGAGCAATGGTGATTTCAGGCCGAATTGTTGCACAAAGCAGACCTAGTCACACAATTTTTCAAAAAATCATTCAGAAGTTGGTTGTTAGATTCCAAGATTTGCAATATTCAAATGTTATCCCGCTTTTCCTCTACCCCACAGAAAGTGAATATCAATTGGCAGTAAAAAGAGAAACCTTGTCGTCTCAATACTGTGTAAGTCATTGGTGGGGAAAAACTTGTGTCACAACCTAGGCGGAAAACATAATTTGGTTTAATCTTGCCCCTTGGTTAAGAGACACTGTTGCCTTTGGTGCAGGTGTAGTTGGGGGATATGCAGTATCTGCAATTGCAAATTATTTGGCAACGGCCTTTGCGATATCTGCCAGCGTTGCTAATTTGGTTGTAGGTGCCATGCTAATCGCAATTGCTGCTGTTTGGTTATGGCATTCGGGACAGCGCATTAATGGTGATCCAAAGATTGGTTTGGGACTACAAACTCTCCCCGTCAGTACATATAAAGTATGGATTGATAATAAAGATGGGTTTGCTGATGAAGGCAGATATTTTTATCCATTCCTGACTCCTTTCCCTAGTACGGCCATAAACTATGTTTCTGCTTTTTCCATTTCAACATCATGGGTCAAAATTCTTTGAACATATCCCTAAATAAGTTTTGATTGGTGATATTTATTATGCGTAATAAGCTTTCTTTACACAAGTATTATGTCAATGAAATCACGCTTGTCGGTATTTTTCTGTTTGTTTCGTTTATTTTGGCTATGTTAAATCTTGGGCAAAATTTTGGTTTCGATGAAAATATTGTGCCTGCTATTCTCTTTACAAATGGATTTGGATTTTTTATTATTGCCTCAATCAGAGAGTTTGAGATTTACAGATTGGCAACGAACAAGCGCAAGATCTATGGAAGCCATCCACAAATTGACTTCTTAATCCCATCAGAGGCTCGGCTCCTTTTTTTGAGTAACATTTTCTATGGACTGTAGACTGTTGCTGTATATTTTGTATCCATTGCCTATAAATACTATGGGATAACCTTTTGGCACTATGATATTTGGGAAGTAAGCTTTACAATCTTCAATGTGCCTATTATTAATCTTTTTGTGGTTTTTTTCATTCATTGGCTTGGACTGATTCCAAGAAATATTGCAAAAAGTAAATTGCCTGCAGGATCACTTATAGATTGTCCTTTGCATTTCACGTCTTCGTCTTCAGCCAAAAAACTTTTTGCATTTCCCAACATTGATGAATGGTGCTAGTTACTAAGTTGTGCTAAAGCTCATTGGAAGCTTTCACAGTCCACACAAATAATGACACTGTGGGCATGTGAAAAAAATCTTGACAGTGCTGCTTACTGGCTTTGATCATTTTCCTTTTGTGCAATCCTGAACAAGACAGGGGGATTATTGGCTTGGAAAATAATTAGTTTACATTTCTTGAAATGGAAAATACTGTTCTTTGATTTTATCAAAAGCTTGCCTAAAAAAAGAAGATACTATCCAGATATTGGTTTGCCAATATCGATACGCTAAATAAAACCCCTGCTCAGCTTGATTGTCATTGCATGTTGCAAATTACGATTGGAAACGGCTGGTTCTGTTATATTCACTTGCTTCAATCATGGGTGTTCTAAGTATTGCCGCCGGAATCATCAATCTTCTCAGTGCTGCGACAACTGCTGAATTCGTCATTGATCTTGTGGGGCTCATTGCTGGAAGTTTTTTGATAGGCTATTTCATTTTTTATGCATTGGTTCGCATCATGCAAAACAAGCCATTTCCTTTGATGCGTTTCACCATCAATTGAAATGCTTGGGTGTGGGGCAGGACTGATTTGACAGAACATTTTCATATTTGGTGTACTGGTACGAATATCATCAATAAATTGGGAAAACGCTTGCTTAGCCAAAATTCTGGGCTCACATTCTGAATTGTTGATTTTAAGGATTATGCAATTGTTTTCTGAAGATCTGGTCAATTGATTGGATGTATGGGGCTGGTGGATTTTCAAATAATTGTTTTCATCGGAAGGATAATATATTTAGTATAGAAAAAGAGATTATGTCCAGACGGCTGAAGAAATATGGAGATTCAGGCAGTTTCCGGATTGGTGATCTGGCCGAGGGTTGCAGGCGTTGTCTTCGAGGCGAAAAGCTTGTGCTGTATGTAACTGGTCTATGTGATGTTGGTTGCTTCTATTGCCAATTGATCGGAGTCGTGTTGATTCTTTTTTGGTGAACGAACGGCTGGTAGAGTGTTTTGAAGACATTATTGATGAAAGCGAAAAATGCATGGCTACCGGTGCGGGAATTACTGGGGGGGATCCCTTGGCAGTTCCTGAGCGCACTTTAGATCTGATTCGATAATTGAAGGTGCTTTATGGTGAATCGTACCATATCCATTTGTACACTTCGGGCATCTATTTTTTAAGGGACAGGAGCCTTATTGACAAATTGTACGATACTGGGCTTGATGAGTTGCGTGTGCATCCCAAAAATCTGAAAAGCACTGGTGTACGGGAATTGACTAGGGAAATCAAAGCAGAATATCCTGCTTGGTCGATCGGGTTTGAGATGCCGTCTATTCCATACAGGGCTTTAGATCTTGTGGATTTGATCAGGTTTGCGGATTCTCATGGTTTGGACTTTGTAAATTTGAATGAATTTGAATTTACTGACATCAACTATGGTACATTGAGGGAATGGGGTTTTGTATCAGTGCTTCACAATTCGGCAGTGAGGGATTCCAAGGAAGCTGCGTTGGAGGCATTCGTTGCAGTTAAAGACGATACTGAAATTCCCTTGCACTTTTGCAGTTCTGGATCGAAGGATGGAATACAATTGAAACAGAGATACAGGCGGAGGGCAAAATCAGTCAAGAGACCTTTTGAGTTTGTTTCTGAGGATGGTTTGCTTGAATTTGCAAGGCTGACTGTTTTTGATAGCAAAAGTTTTGATCTGCTTATTCGGATGCTGGAAAAGCTGGAAATTCCATCAGATTACTATGCGGCCAAACCTGATATGCTTTGTGTGGATATTGTGGATGTTATTGCAGTGGAAATTATTGATGAACTGAGAAAAAATAGGAAATTTGTGGTGACTTGATCAGTGTTTTTCCTATAGAGAATTCATCTATTGTTCGTAGTGACCCATTTTAGGGCTATGCCAAGACTGGATATTGTTTTGCGATTGGTTCCCATTGGGGTAGTTTCCAGCCGATGTTTGTTGCGTGTGCAAAAAGGAGGAGGAATGCACCATACACAAGGTGGTCATCAAAGAATGGGTTTGTTCCTTCGTCGATCTGAGCCCATGGTGCTACTGCGATCCACATGAGGAACATGAGAATGGCACCGCCATATCCTGCGATTTTTCTGCCGATTCCGAGTGCCAATGAGATGCCAATTCCATACAGGGCGATCATGAAAAGCCAGTCAACGAAGGGATTGCCTGCCATGGCCTTGAATATTTCATGGAGTGGGCTGTCAGCAGTTCCAAAGGCGAGGAATCCTTGGGTTGGTGATCCGTCTCCGAATCCAAATAGCCAAGCGTTTTCAGGAGCTGTTCTGAATCGGAGTCCGAAGGTCTTGTCGAGTGCAGCCCAGAGGAACACTCCTGCGAGCATTATTCTGGTGACCAGGAAGAGGGTTGGTTCGAGTTTGTTTTCTTGGTTGCTCATTGTCCGAGCCTCCTAGTTACATTACCTGTAACTTCATATAACTATATGATACTATATTTAATAAACCAATCGGCATAAGATGGATTATTCTTTTTCAATCATATTAGAATTGAGCAAATATTCGAATTATATGGCTAAGTTATGGTATTTTTCTAAATTATAATTTTATTATTGGATTTTTGATTTTTTGCGACAAACGTTTGGTTTCTTTTTGATATATTTTTTTTCAGTTTATTTCAGCATGGTAAATTCAGGATAAAGTGGAAATTGCTGGCAAATGTCAGCAACTGCTTCTTTGACTTGATTGAGAACCGTGTTGTCATC
>JALUTL010000034.1 GCA_027016475.1 Candidatus Heimdallarchaeota archaeon | reverse complement strand
AATTCGAGGCAATGTTGAAACAGAATACAGCCCATTTCGGTATCGTCTTTGATGATGGATATTGAACACATCATATCGTCCTTCCAATGTGCGTATCGCAATTCTTCCGGGGGATCGTTTGATTTCTTCTGAGCTTAGCTCTGCAATGCCGTGGGCAACTATATCATAGTACATGTTCTGAATCGCTACTTCTTGGCGAGGCTGAATGTTTCCAATTTGAACAATGTCACCTGAGACGATAGATGCACCCATTGATGCCTCAATTGATGCTTTGCGTCTCACCACAACCGTTGCTATCCCCTTCCTTTTGATGTGTTCCAAATCGAACCAATTCATGGCTTCACTGACATCTTCACCTTCTTCCACTGCCTTCTGCATCGACTTTTCAATCTCCTCTTTTCTGTCTCTGGTGTATACTGCAATGACATCTCCCAAATCAGGTCTTTCCTCATATTTGTACCCTTGAATTTCAATTTCCTTGATTACTTTTCTCTTGACTGTTTCAATATTTGATTCTTTGGGTGGAACATTTAATATCAAAAACTGTTTTTCAGCTGCGTCTCTTACAGAAAGCATCAGGCGGATTGCTTCTCTAGTTCCTAACAGGTAGCATAGTCTAGAACTTGCATCCTCGTGATACCGCGTCAGGCTAGCAATATCGCGTAGCAGATGGGACAGAACCCTTGACATACTCGCACCTTCTGAAGAAGCCTTAAAACCTCGTTCCTCTTGACACAGTTAACTGCTTAATCTTTTCTCAAATCTATGGTCTCACCATAGGATGGGAATTACATAGTGGACACCTTTCAAACAATTTCTGATTTCTTTGAAAAGGTTAAAAACTTCGCTTATATTTAATGGGAATGAGGAACCTCAAAGTGGCATTTAGAGAAATTGTTTCTGACAAGGTTGAAATTGGCACAGAATACCTTAGCAGGTATGAAAGAGCTAGAATCGTGGGGGCCAGGGCATTACAGATTAGTCATGGGGCTCCTACCCTATTGGATTTTAAAATGGGATCTCTTTCCCCCATAGATATGGCAAAAGAGGAATTGCGCGCAAGAGTTCTACCAATTGGCATCATGAGAAAACTTCCCAACAACCAAATGCAAATCGTTCCTATTCAATGGTTGAAAGATGGACAGTACATTGCTCAAATAGATCCAGAAAAGGAGTTGAAAAAGTTCAAAGGAGAAATTTAGCACATTTTTTACAAATTCCTATTTCCTGTAGACAAGGTATTTCAACTATTATAGAGTTCTAAACCTGTGTCAAACCCAAAAGAGCTGAATCCTACGTTGGTCTTTGCGAAATTCGGCCAGATCGCATCACTGCAAAAAGGTCTATACAAAGATTATACCGCGATTGATGAAAATGAAGAGATTGCAAATGATTGGATGAAATTTTCGGAAATTGTAGTCGATCATCTCCTTTCAATTATCGAGTTGACTAAAAGTCTGTACGACAGAATCGTCGATGAGTTGAAACGCTCACCGAACAAAGCTGAAGTTGATGATCTGAAGCGCTTGCAGTCGATCACAGGGTTTTGGACTGACCTTACGCTTTTAAGCTATGCATATGCTACCATGGGAAAAACAGGCCTATTCAAGAAATATGGATTAGGGAAATCCACAGTCGGATATTATAGAACCAAACATTTCTTCGACCAACTCGTAACATTGGCATTTTCTCAACAGGCATCGTTCACTCCAAGCAATTTGGACGTGCTCCTGAAAATTCTCAAACAGGATCAATTGAAGAAAGAACTTGGATACTTCAGAGAAATTGAGATTGATTCGGACGAACTAGGCCATGGCATCTCTAGGTTTAATCTTCTTGCAGAGTATGATCTAAACCAAGCCATTTTTATCCTCAACGATGTTGCCCGCTCCATTAGGGTTTCTATAGAATCTTGGTGGTGGAGAGACTCTATTGTGATGCATGCAAACATGGATCATGCAATTCATCATTTAGATCAAACCCAAAATATTGAGGAAAAGATAACCTCTGACATTAAGTTGAGGGTTGTGGAAGCAAACAATCGTTTCTACCGTCCAATTCAGCTTTTGAGTAATGCCTATCTTTCACAGCACTTTAAAACTTTGGCAAAACAGGCTCTAATGAATGATGACCTTGATTCCGCCAGCGAGTATTTTGAAAAAGGAAAACTTCTGATCGAAGAATTCAGCAAAAACAATCGAGCAATGTATGAACCCTTGAATGGGTGGACAGAAAACACAGTCATCGAAGAACTGGAATTTTTCAAATTTGCTCACGTCTTGGTTAAGGCAACAAAGACCTATCTGAAATTATTGAAAGAACTAGAAAATGACTCAATTGCCGAATCTGAAAAAGACATTGACCAAATCATTACGGACATTCGAAATGTTCTTCAGGAAGGCGATGTGCCCTTCCTTTCTTCCATGTTGCTCGTCTATGATACCGTTTTCTCATTCACAAAGGAGTGGATAGGTTTAAATACAGAAGACAAGACAAAATCCCCCATCCCATTTATTCAAGATCGTCTCAAACTTCTCGAAAAACGACTGAATCAATCCTTTTATCAAACATCGACTGATTGGATGGCTGCTGTTCAATCGCCATCAGAAAACTTCCATGAAATGAAACACATCAATAAGAATTCTGAACTGATTTCGTTGGCAATACTCCTGCTTCCTGACAGCAAAATATTTAAAAAAGAATCCCTGATTCAACTGTTTGCTATAGAAGAGGCAAGTGAAGCATTGAAAATAGGGTCTTTGGCTGAAGCAGAATTTGGCAAAAATCCAGTTAAAGAGCTAATGATTCGAGCAAAGACATACTATCTGATCATGGATGCAATCGAGTACTCAAAATCGCAAGGATCAAAGGATCTTGCCTCTGTGATTGATAAATTCCTTTCTCCTTTGGGAGACAATGCACTTCTACGTGGATTGATTGCGGAAATTCAGTTGCGCACTTCACTACTGCAGTATGCCTTCATCAACAAAATTGCAGTTATTATTGATGCGTCTTTGCTTGGCACTAAACCTATCCCACAAGGTCTAAATATTCCACAAGATCTTTCTGAGATTCACGAATTCAAAAAATCGATGAAAGAACTGTTAGTGGCCATAGAAACTTTGATCAACAATCGCAAACCCATAAGAATCAAGGGATCACTGGTTAATTGGGAGTATTTCAAGACTCTCTATGGAAACATCTCCGGTGCTATACTCTTTACCGATGCTATAACTGCTGTAATAAAGGCCAGTAACCTCATGCATCAGAAAAAATTTGGTGAAGCCACTTCCGAATGGTACAATGCCAAAACTTCGACCTTTGCAGCAGCGGAAAAGATTGCAAAGAGTGGAAGCTCAGAAAGTAAGGCGTTAGCTGAACAAATATACACCATCGCCCAGATGTTCGGCGAAATGGAGGAAAGAGCAAGAAACAATAAAAGATTGGATCAGACATTTCCTGAGGAGATTCTTATTGAAACACTTCAAGCATTGGTAATGACTTAGCTTTGACTTAACTTGGTTTTATAGGCAAATTCTTCTCCGGGGAAAACTTTCTCTCTGACCTCTCTAGAATATTCTTTGACTGCATTTTGCGTTAACTCCTTAAGATTTGCATACCGTTTTACAAAAACTGGCTGAAAGTCAGTTAACCCAAGTATATCATGCATCACCAACACTTGGCCATCACAATATTTTCCTGCACCGATTCCAATGGTGGGAACTTCAACAGCTTCAGTGACCATTTTTGCCGTTTCTGTCGGCATACCCTCAAGGACTATAGAGAACACTCCCGATTGTTGCAAATCTAGAGCTTGTTTTATTATTTTCTCCGCATCACTCATCGTTTTGCCCTGTATCTTCCATCCTCCAAATTTGTTGATCGATTGCGGTGTTAGTCCTAGATGCCCCTGAACAGGAATTCCACATTCAACGATGTTTTCTATTACTTTGCAGAAGCGACCTGCACCTTCCAATTTGACTGCATCGGCGCCCCCTTCCTGAACAAGTCTTCCAGCGTTCTTGATAGCGTCGTCGATGCTTCCCTGATAGGACATGAACGGCATATCCCCAATTACCATTGCATTCGTAACCGCTCTTGACACCATTTGAGTATGATAGACTGAATGATCCATTGTCACTGGAAGAGTAGTTGGATGTCCCTGCATTACCATTCCTAAAGAATCGCCGACTAGAATGATGTCCACTGCCTTTGTCTCATCTATAATTTTCGCAAATGAATAGTCGTATGCTGTAATTTCAACAAGCTGCCTTCCCTGCTTCTTTGTCTCTCGTGCATCATTTGCGCTGAATCTTAATGCCATGAGCCTAGAAACATTGTAACGTATAAATTGTTTTTGAATCCGATAGATTGTAATCTAATCTTCAAGAATCAAATGAATCCGAATGATTTGATCACGACCATAGGGGTTTAATCCTCAATTCATCAAATGCTGTTAATGGGCAATGATTCAGCAGGTCAACTCAATATGGAGGATATTTCGTTTTCCAATTTCATCGTTCCGGTTACCGCAATTTTAAGTGTTCTGGCTCTAAGTGCAAGCTCAATCGGGATTCAGCGAACAATAATCGCAGCATACACCCAAAACTTTCCACTGGCTGGTTCATCCTTGATTGCATCCGGCATTACTCTGTCGTTGTTTGGCACTGCAAAAGCACTAGGGAATTATGCCGGTGGCATTTTTTCTGATGTAGTGAACAGAAAGCAAATGATTATAGGTGGGACATTTGTCATTTTCCTCGGTAATCTCAATTTTCTCTTCATCCCGGGTCTTCCAGGATACATTATTGGTAACACAATGTTAGGTGCCGGCGCTGGCCTGGTGTTTGCCTCTGGTACTATTGCCCTAACTGATATGTCCGGTTTGGCAAAGAGAAGCATGGCAATTTCCATGATGGAGCTTTCTGTTTATGTTGGAACGGCTATTGGCTCGTTGATTGCTTCTTTTGTCAACCTGCGGTCGGTGCAAACATTATTGGCCTTTTCCTCCATATTGGCACTCATCACTATTATGATAGGATTTACCTTGATCAAAGACAGCAAACATCTTACTCTTGAGGAAACACAGACACTGACTGTTTCATATCGAGGCATTCAAGAAAGAATCCTCGACAATGTGTCATCATTTAACATAGAAATCCCTGAAAAGTTTCAAATCAATTTGGCTGAGAAAATAAGTGATACGAATGATGTAACTATTCCCAACAACATAACGCAAGGACTAAGGGAATTCATCAGAAAACCCAACATAATTGTCATTATCCTAACGGGTATGGTATCTCGTCTGCTGGATGCCGCTTTCATTTTACTGTTTCCTTTATATATCTTCTATGAGTATGGCTTTGACACTGCTTTTTTTGGTACTTTGAATACATTTTTCCTTATTTTTTGGGCTATCGGGATTATCAGCTCACCAAAAGTAGTCAATGTTTTTGGAAGGAGGTTGCCATTGATTATAGGTGTTTTTTCTGAATTCCTTGGTTTCTATTATCTGTTTCAAACTTCTGAACCTTGGTTAATGGGATTATTGACCTGCTTTTCAGGCTTTATGTTGGGTATTTATTATCCTTTGCCAAGTGCCGCTTTAGCAGATCTTGTCCCTCCCGTCATGAGGGGACGAATGATTGGAATCTATAGATTGATGCTTGACATGGGATATCTGCTTGCTTCTATATTGTTCTTGTTGAACAGCGAATTTGTGATTCCCTTTCTCTTCAACCAGACAGTTCTTGAAAAGCAACTGTTCCATCTGCTTATGTTTGTGGTTATCAGCGGTATCTTCCATTCTTTTGTATTGATCTTCTTCTTGAGAGATTCACGACCTGCTTGGCCACAATTTCCTTACCTTGCCCGTCATATTGGTAGAATCAAACTTTTGTCTGAATTTGTCACCCGTGGGATAGCTTTAATGATTGAAGGAAATCCGAATAAAGTTCAACTCTATTACAAGCAAGCCAAACATGCAGAAGTACTTGCAGATTCAATCATTGATGAATTGACTCAGAAAACATACTCAGGGGCGTTCCCAAAAAAAGACGCTATCGAAATCTTGAATATGGCTGCTACTGTTGACAAGGCAGCAGGTAACCATCTGCGAACGCTGAAAAGACTGATTTCCGTTGAAACTCCTCTTCCCCCTGACCTGCTCCTGACATTGTCATTTTTCTCGGCCACACTTATGACCTTAGTCGAGTATCTGGAAAAATCAGTCACCGGCTTGAAAATAGGGCTTTCAGTGGCAATCAATCATGCTTTGGAAGTTGGCTTTATTGAAGAATACCTTGATCTCATCCACAATTCTCTGATGATGCAAGTACGTGAAGCCGACATTCCTAATTTGTTTGATTTGCTCTCTGTTGTGAATGCTGTTGAATTTATGGAAAAAAGTGCTAACCAACTTGAAGACGCAAGTGAAATCATAAAGCTATTGGGTTACAAATATTACATTCAATAATTCTTACTTTCCTTTTTTGTCATTTT
>JALUTL010000033.1:5390-6504 GCA_027016475.1 Candidatus Heimdallarchaeota archaeon | reverse complement strand
ATTCTTAGACAGTCTGTTGACATCATGGAATTTCAGACTGTTGTCAACAAGAGACGGATGATACGATCATTCAAAACCGATCAAATCCCAAAAGAAAAGCTGCAAAGAATTATAAGGAACATGTTCAAAGGGCCATCAGCTGGCTTTTCTCAGGGAACTGAAATTTTGGTGGTTGATTCCGATGAAGGAAGGGAGAAAGTCTTCAGCCAATGGGGACCAAAGGAAGAACGGAAAGAAACCTTTACAAGATGGCCAACGATGGAAAATGCCCCAGTCATAATTATTGTCTTGTCAAACAAGGAGGCTTATTTGAATAGATATGCAGAACCAGACAAGGGTTGGACCGACAAGGATGAAAAACGATGGCCTGTCCCATTTTGGGACATAGATGCGGGGATGGCAGGCCTATTAGCACTGTTGACAGTAGTTGATGAGGAACTAGGCGCTGTATTCACAGGTATTCCCAAACCTGACAAGTTGCGTGGTGATTTCGGAATTCCAAAAAATTATACTCCTATCGGTGCAATCCTTATTGGCTACCCTGAAAAGAATGATCCAAAGTCCCCTTCCCTCAAAAGAGGAAGACGACCACTAGATGAGGTAGTTCATTATAATCATTGGCATCAGACCTTTCCTGTGTAATTGCCATTAACCTCTTCTTATTAAACAAGACACATTGTCGTGATTTGTGGAAATAGGTCTCCTTTCAGCAGTACTTGCCCTTCTTGCTTCGATTATGTGGGGGTTGAATTCACACATTATGAAGGGGGGAATGATGAATGCAGATCAGTACTTTGCCTTAGTTAGCAGATCAGTAATTACCTTTCCCATCCTGCTTTCAATCAGCATCATATTGTTTGGATCAAAATCAATGATGATATTGTTGAATCCTACAATTCTGTCGTTGGTTATTGCAAGTTCTCTTCTAATTTTGTTGGGTGACGCAATTTTTCTGCATTCATTGAAAAACTATCCAGTAAAGCTGATGGTACCAATTACCTCGGTCTATCCCATCATGACTACAGTTATTCTCATTTTGTTTGGGGTTGAGGAGGTAAGTCTGAACGTTATGATTGGTACTTTAATTACCACGATAGGCATAATTATAGTCACT
>JALUTL010000033.1:0-5380 GCA_027016475.1 Candidatus Heimdallarchaeota archaeon | reverse complement strand
ATTACATGGAAGCCTCTGGGGCTAGGACTAAGTACTTCTGTTTTCTGGGGAACATCAATCGTGCTTGTGAGGAAGATCTTAGAAAATGAGGCGACTGATGCAATAGGAGTTACTGGATTGAGAACCCTTTTCATCGGCATTTTTGCATTTATGGTGATTCTTTCTGATAAAGAACGAAAACAAAAGATACTTGGAATTGACCCTTCTTCAATCAAGAGAACATTTCTCCTCATGGGCTTTAGCGGGGTTGTGGGATGGGTAATTGGAGCTACTGCATTTTTCTATGCGGTTCAGCTTGTGGGTGCTTCCATTCCTACTCCTATTTCAAGTACAAATCCAATTTTCGCCACTTTGTTTGGTGTAGCTCTTGGCATTGAAGATCTAACGAAGGTTCAGTTCACAGGAGTAATTCTGTCTGTAGTGGGAACGATAGTCATACTCATGTGAATAATAGTATTCCTGCAAAGAAAGAGTTTGGCAATGAAAGAAGAATTTATTGGAAGAAGTATGACTTTTGCTGCGTGTTTTTGTTTAATGGCAAGGTTTAGATTTTTTGTTAACTTTAAAGTGTATCATTCGAGTATTTGTTGCAAAAATTACATCCCTGTGTGTTCTGGTAAATATAACTACATCAGTCACCATAGGTCTTTGAAACGTCGGAATTTCTAACATCATCACTACAAATTTGAAAAAACAACAATGTTCGAAATTCGTAACACCAATAGATTATTATCGGAAATTTGATGAGTTTTTCGAAATCGAGAAAAAGAGTGGAAAAACATAGGAATTCACCGCACTATAATTCTGCACATTAAAATTTGTTAATTTTTTTGATTTTCCGAAAGTACGGAAAGTTTATAATTTAATTTGAATTTCGAATCTCAGCATCGAAAGAAAAGAAACAGAATGTCGGTGAAATTACACAAACATGCAATTTTATCGGATAGGTGTTTCTTTTACAGGAGATATGACCTATGAATACAAGATACAAAATTAGCATTCTTGCAGTGGTTGCCCTAGTGGCAATTGGATTGACAATAGGGTCTCTCACTTATACAACAAACCCGAACCCTGAAACCATACTGTTGGTTGGTTTTGACCAAAATTTCGATTTTGGGAAATTCCAATCGATTATTGACAGGTACGGTGGAGAGATTCTCGAACAATACACTATAATATCGGCTATTGCAGTGAAGGTTCCTGCGTCAGTAGCAACTATCCTTGAAAGTTTACCAGGCGTCAGCTATGTCGAGCAAAATCAGAAATATTATGCAGATGTAATTCCAAATGACCCACAATGGAGTTCCTTGTGGGGCATGCAAAGAATTCAGGCAGATTCGGCTTGGGATATCACAACAGGGTCAAATGAAGTATTAGTTGCAGTCATTGATGAAGGGATAGATGTAAACCATCCAGATTTGGCAGCCAATATTTGGGTGAATCCCGGAGAGATTGCAGGAAATGGAATTGACGATGACGGAAACGGCTATGTGGATGATATCAATGGATGGAATTTTGTTGATGACAATGGCCAAGTATATGGAGGCAATCCAAATCAAGATACCCATGGTACACATGTAGCTGGAACAATAGGCGCTGTTGGCAACAATGGAGTCGGAGTTGTCGGAGTTAATTGGAATGTAAAAATGATGTCATTGAAATTCCTTGGGTCACAAGGAGGATCAACAGCAGATGGGATCAGTGCAATTCAATATGCCACAATGATGGGAGCAGATATAATATCTGCCTCTTGGGGCGGTGGTGGCTATAGTCAGGCCATGAAAGATGCAATTGATGCATTTCCTGGTTTATTTGTTGCAGCCGCAGGAAATGATGGAGTAGACAATGATGCATCCCCCCATTATCCTTCTTCGTATTCTTCAGCTAATTTGATTGCTGTAGCTTCGAGCACTAGTACTGACTCAATGTCTTCATTCTCTAATTATGGAGCGACATCAGTAGACATTGCTGCACCCGGATCCAGCATTTTGAGTACATATCCTGGAAACAATTACAATACTATTTCTGGCACTTCAATGGCCACACCACATGTTTCGGGTGCTGCCGCCTTGCTTCTTGCCAATGATCCAACCCTTACTGCAACACAACTTAAGCAGAAATTGATGGATTACAGCGATCCTGTTCCAGCATTTTCTGGCAAGGTTGTTAGTGGAGGCATTCTCAACGTGTATCGTGCCTTGACAGGTGCAGCACCCCCTCCGCCTCCCCCAACACAAACAGACACATTCACTGGGACAGTGAGTTCCTCAGTGAAAAACCAGATACACTATTTTGATGTAACTGCAACAACTTCTCAGATTTCCGCGACTTTAACATGGCCAGGCTCAACAGATGTAGATATGTATCTTTACGCTCCCGGTTCAGACCCAAATGGCGGAAGTTGGGTTACAAGGGCCTATACGACAAGCAATCCAGAAACTATGTCTTATTCACCTACGCAAACTGGGACTTGGGCAATAAGGGTCAATCACTACAGTGGTAGTTCAGCAACATATACTCTTGAGGTCACATATCCTGTAAGTGAAGCACCACCCCCAGATACTACAGCACCTTCAGTGACAATCTCGTCGCCGACTGGTACTGTGTCTGGAAGTGTCACTGTCCAAGCAACTATCACGGACAACATAGGAGTGGTATCGGCAGATTATCGGGTTGATGGAGGGATATGGGTTTCCATGACCAACACTGTGGATGACGAATGGACTGCTACTTTGGATACCACCGCATTGGCAGATGGAACGCATACCCTCGAAGTTAGAGGCGCAGATGCAGCTGGAAATACAGGCTCTGCAACTGGAACATTTACATCAAGCAATACTGCACCTCCACCACCAGACGGTCAAGAAACATTTACTGGAACTGTAAGTTCTTCAGTCAAAAACCAGATATTCTATTTTGATGTTACTGCCACAGGAGATATAGTGGCAACCCTTTCATGGCCAGGCTCTGCTGATGTAGACATGTACCTGTATGCTCCCGGGTCTGATCCAAATGGAGGAGGCTGGGTAGCGAGAGCGTATACCCTAAACAACCCAGAATCAATAACTTACTCTGCAACTCAAACAGGAACTTGGGCCATTCGAGTGAACCATTATAGTGGAAGTTCCGCTTCATTCACATTGGATGTAACCTATCCTGTTGGAGGAGGAACTGGCACAGGAGAACAGACGTTTACAGGGACAGTAAGTTCCTCTGTCAGAAATCAGGTATTTTATTTTGATATTACTGCTACAGGAGATATAGTGGCAACCCTTTCATGGCCAGGCTCTGCTGACATTGACATGTACTTGTATGCTCCCGGTTCCGACCCCTATGGTTCTTCTTGGGTAAAAAGGGCCTATACCCTTAGCAACCCCGAAAGTATCACCTACACAGCGACGCAAACAGGAACATGGGCGATACGGGTCAACCATTACAGTGGAAGTTCAGCTTCATTTACTCTGGAAGTCAGTTATCCTATCACATTGGCAGCGGCAGGAGTAAATCAACCAAACTCTACCACTGACCACTTTGAACCTCAAAACCAAACACACCTTACTATTTTCGAAATATTATAATTCGTTTTCAAAAACTCAGAAAACCTTTAAGGCTTTAGATAACTTGACATTTTATGCCAATAGTGAACAAAGATCCAATTGCTGGGTCAAGGAATGTCAAATGTAAATCATGTGGGAATTTTTTGACTTATGTCTATTCTGAGACAGTTTACACATGTTCTGTGTGTGGAAAACAGTTTGATCCAAGAGAAATACTTAGCGAAATTCTGGACAAAGCACCTCTGAAAAAAGTTCAACAAAAAACAAAAACACGAAAACAGCAATTGAAGGAAGATTGGAGTGAAATTCTGGATTATTTCAAAGAAGAAAGTCAAGTGTAGATATAGCAGATATTTGTTTATTGAATTATAGACTCTTTCAATTCATTTTGTTTAACGCGCATCAGTTATAGGCGAATAAACCTATAAATGTCGTAATCTATCAACATCAACCATGAAAGCAAGAAATACGATATTTGGTTTACTCATCCTAACAGTCCTGATCAGCGGAGCGATTCACAGTGAAGGACATGAAGGTGAAGATCATACTCTAACTGTCATCTATGATATTGAGAATGACCAATCTGAAGCAGTAACTTGGTACGACAATGGAACCTCAACCAAATATATCTATTCCAGTTCCGACACTTTGAATCTTACCATATATAACATTGAAAACCCAGATTCGCAATTGGATATAGCCATTGGCAATTTGACAGTGGAAAATGTCAAGGATTCGACAGCAAGTTCAAACTTGGTGTTGGGATATTGGAAAATAGGAGGAGAATTGGGATTTATTGCAAATCTTTCATGGCAGGAGACCAAAACAAAGCTTGAAGGTTTGGAAAATGTGACTACAAGCTTTAGAGAAAATACAAGAAGTGATTTCCTAGGCGTTTCCATTGATGTTGTAGAAATTGCTCTTAATGATTCTTTTCAGAGAACTTCATTGATTTATAGGAAAAGTGATGGGTTGCTTCTGTCTTCAAACACCACATCGTTCGGATTTACTCTGAACTTTACAATACATGGTTTAATTGAAGGCGGGGTGTTAAAGACAGTATTGACTTCAAATGAAACAACTCCATTGCCAATTGTTGGATTGATTGTTGCAGTGGCCATCATTCAGATTCGAACTCATGGGCGAAAAGCTAGAAAATAAAGATTCTTTGAAATTTCAAGCCCATACTTTCGATATTACTATTTCTGTTGAGATTATTGTTTTCCGATTTTGAGACCAAGAACTTGGTTGATTTGCTGGATATAGTCTAATGCGTGGGTTTTTTCAAGACTTTCGACAAAGTTGGGGTTTTGTTGTACCGCATTATACCATTTGTAGAATTCCTGCTCCAAAGATTTCTCTTCCTGTTCGATCAGATGCATTAAATATTCAGATTTGTTTAGTTCAATCAGCTTTTTGCTGCTTTCCATTATTCGTTTTGATTGATCAATGTCAAAGTTGATTAGAGCAAGCCGAGCTCTTAACAAATTGATGGTAATCTTCAACATCATGGAATTTTCTCTTTCAGCGACTTCTTCTAGCTGCTTGGCCAAATCATTTAATTCTACCAACAATGAACTATCTTGAGACATATTTATCTCAATGAGCAACAGTTTAGCCAAATTGATCAGGGCCATTATTTTCAGGTCATAATTGACTTGTTCGCCAAATGCGATCTTTTGGAATCCCTGTTTGGCAAGTTCCTTATTCAGAAATCTTGGGCGGAGCATTTGCAGAAAAGCTTCCGTGAAGGTATGCATCAATTTAATTTGAGGATGTTGAGTCGATGAAACCAAATCCAGAAGTTCCTGTTGGTATTCCAT
>JALUTL010000032.1 GCA_027016475.1 Candidatus Heimdallarchaeota archaeon | reverse complement strand
CATCAAGATTAGACCAACCAAGCAAAAATTCGGGGGCGCCGTTGACAAAAAGCATGTTGTTTTTGTTGTCCCAACGATTGAGGCTGGCAAAAAAACGCTCTTTGGGCGAGAAAGGAAGGCTGTCAAGCCGCTTGTTTCTGGTCTCAAACTCACCGGTTTTAAGCTTGTGTTTTTTAAGTTTTTCCTTACCCCATTCATAGGCGGCGACAACAATTGGATCATCCAAATCATTGGCCAAAACTACCTGACAAGCCAATTTTTTCTCATCTCCCAAGGCTTTGGTAACCTGCATTTTTCCCAAAGTTAAAGTCCCTGTCTTGTCAATACAGATTGTGGTCACCCCACCCAAAGTCTCAGCCGAAACCAATCTTCTCACCAAACCTTTTCTTTTTAATATTTTTTGCATACCAATCGCCAAAACTACAGTTAAGCCAACCAAAAGACCCTCGGGGACAGCTGAAACGGCCAAGGCCACAGAAACAGTAAACATCTCGATAATACTTTTTCCAGTCAAAGTACCTACTAAAAAGACAAGGCCGCTTAATAAAAGTACGAGAATAGCCAGTTGTTTGCTTAATTTTCTCATCTGCCGCTTTAGAGGTGTTTCTTCGGCTGGCTCTTGGACTTTAAGGGCCAATTTACCAATAACCGTTCTGGCGCCAGTTTTTTCCGTCATCAACTTGGCGTTGCCTGCGGTAACAATCGTCCCCATAAAGACCTTATCTTTGCTTTTTTTGGCCACCGGCATTGACTCGCCCGTTAAAATAGCTTCGGAAACAAAAAATTTGCTTGCTTCCAGAAGCCTGCCATCAACTGGAATCTTATCCCCCTGCGAAACAAGACAAATATCGCCAGGCACGATTCTTCTCGCTTCAATTTCCATCACCCGACCATCCCGAATAACCTGGGCTTTAGGTTGGATCAGTTTTTTTAGGGCGTAAAGAGCCCGATCAGCTTTTCTCTCTTGAAGAAAACCCAAAATAGTGTTGATAAAAACAGCCAAAAAGATAATGGCCGTGTCGGCAATGTCTTTTAAAACCAAAGTGACCATTCCCGCGGCAATCAGAAGGTAAACAAGCGGATTCTTCAGCTGGCTCAGAAAAATATAAAAATCGTTTGGCGGTGGTTTCTCAGGCAAAACATTTGGCCCGTATTTTTTCAGCCTTTGGACTGCTTCTTGAGAGGTTAAACCATTAAGCATACCTTCATGCTAGCACAATTTACTCTTCTGCAATTATTGGTTTTGAAGATGAAAAAGTCTTTTGATTTCAGCCAAGCTGGTGGCTTGTTGAGGATTCTTATCAGCCCGAAACTTAACCAGACGGGGAAAGCGAAGGGCAAAACCGCTTGAGTGAGTTGGGCTTTTGGTGATCTCATCAGCCGCAATTTCCACTACCAGTTTCGGAACCACCCAAACATCAGGTGCTAAAGTTTTGTCAACCAGGCCATAAACTTTTGGTTTCTCATCCGTTTCCAAGTCTTTAAGACGCCTTTTTAATTCTCTAAACTGCTCATCGGTCAAACCAGTGCCGATTTTGGTTAAAGTCTTAATTTTCTCACTGTCAACAATTCCCACCAAAAAACCGCCCAGACCGAATTGAGCTCTTTTTCCCCGACCGGAATAATAACCCATGACCACGGCATCGACTGTGTCAGCCAGTTTACCCAGCTGCTTTTCCGCTTCTTTCATCTTGACCCAACGCCAACCCGTCCTTCCCGGAACGTAAGCACTGTCGGCTTTTTTGACCATAATTCCCTCCAATCCTTTTTGCTTGGCTTCCTGGTTGAGTCGAGCAATCTCACCCGGGTCATCGGTTAGGTAATAATCTGTCAACCTTAAAAGATTATCCTCTTTAACTGTTCTGGCCAAAACCTCCCTTCTTTTAAGATAAGGCTGGCCCATTAAACCCTGGCCGTCTTTAAAAAGAAGATCAAAGACATAAAAAGTAATCGGCACT
>JALUTL010000031.1 GCA_027016475.1 Candidatus Heimdallarchaeota archaeon | reverse complement strand
AAGTTGTATTTTACCTCTCATTACGAAATCCTGGTGAGAATTTTGGGTTAAAGAGTACCATCAATGAATACCGAATAATTGCCATGAGCACGAAACATGTTTTACCCCTTATTTTTATCACGGTTGCCGTGTTTATTGCAGCTTGCGACGATTTTGACGATGAGGTATTGCGCGGTATTTGGATATCCGTTGACGAAACAGATACCCTTGATTTTGTTGACGACCGCAATTTTTACAAATCCAGCCAAAACATGCGGTATGATCACTATGATTATCAGCTTTTTAAAGATTCAATCGAGATACGGTACAATGGCAGGTTATATATCTACATCACACCCACTTTGCACAAATATCATCTTGACGGCCGGGGTCTGACTATCGATTTCTCCAACAGAATGTGCTACGGATTCCCGCAAAAGGAAATCACTTACATCCGCGAGTGATATAACGGTCGTTTTTGATATACAATGATCTCAACTCATGCCTCACCAGGATTTTGTAATGAGGGCTTAAAATAAATGAGGGAATCCCATAACGCGGATATGTCTTTTCGGAATACCATAGTGGTTCAGAATTTGATGTAATTGGCGATGAACAAAATCTTGATTTTGATGGAAAATATTGCAGATTGAGGAATTAAGTAGTTAATGATTTCTACAAAGTTGTTGGTATTTTGCGACTTATTATAGTGTAGTCATTTTATCTGTTTTCATGAAAAATATTTCTCTGTTTTTATTACTGATTGTAATGTTTTTTACTGCGACTGCTCAAAAATCAGGCATTGAGTACCGCACATGGACTGAGCGAGATTTTCCTGTGCATTTTTTGCAATTTATTGACAATGATGATTGTATGGTTTCAATGCCGTATCGAAATCATGGTGAAGCTATGATGGGCAGAAAAACTCAGTTTGAATTGAAATACAGCAACAATGCTGATACGATCACTTTTTTCATCAAAGATGAAAAGGATGCCGAAATACCGATCATAAAGAGACTGGTAAAAGGAAAATATGTTATAAAGGACAAGAATAACATTAGCGACTTAAATTCGGGTACAGTTTACTTTAACAGAAAAAAGGTTCCCTCTTTTGATAGATTTACTGTTTATATCGTGAACGGGAAGGTTTTCAGGCAAAAAAATGCTAAACAGGATTATTATGGCCTCGTAAAACGAACCTATATACAGAGGCCGCGGTTTAGAAAAGAGATAGAAAAACTTGACCCTGAAAATTGTGATATACGGATACTGGACGGAAAGGAAGCTTTTGGGAAATATGGGTTTATAGGCGCAAATGGCGTAATTGAAATCGTTTCACATTAGATTGACTCTTACTCGTCCTCGTCTCAGACGAGGACGCATTCAACCGGGCATTTGCAATGCTCCTCCACCGATGTTTCATGAATAAATGATGATTTTCTCATACAAATTGTCTTGAACTATAATTAAAAGATTGGATGAATATTATGATTGTGCAAAAGGAAAAAATCATAGCTAATCAGGCAATCAAATGAATCATAGTTTGGACAAATAGAGTACAGATCAATATTTCTGCATCGTGATGGTCGTTGGAGGCTTTCGTGTTAATTCGTGAAATTAGTGGTCGACAATCCCGAAGATACGTACTTTGATATATGTCTTTACTGTCACCTGGAGTATTCGTAAATTTATTATCAATTGATCATGGCCTCATCCGTATGAACTCACCTTCATTTGATGACTGTCCTGAATCAAGTGATATTTCGGAGCTTTGCCTTAATTCAATGTTTTTAGAGAATATGAAAAAAGAACGAAATTACATCGATATCAACCGGCAGGATTGGAACAGGCGGGTTGAAATTCACCTTAAATCTGATTTCTATGACCTGAAAAGTTTTGTGGCAGGGAAGTCATCGTTGAATGATATTGAGCTTGATTTGTTGGACGATGTAAAAGGCAAGTGCATCCTGCACTTGCAA
>JALUTL010000030.1 GCA_027016475.1 Candidatus Heimdallarchaeota archaeon | reverse complement strand
TCTGAAAAAATCATCGGGTGCAAATGTTGAAGAAATTCGTGCCGTTTTGGAAGGTTCTGCTGTTCTAAATTCAAATTACATTTCATTAGTGGTTCTTTCAGCAATACTGGCAAGCTATGGTCTATATGACAACAATGTCGTTATTATCATCGGTTCCATGATTGTCGCTCCGTTGATGGGGCCAATCGCCTTGACCTCACTCGGAGCAATTCTGCCAGGATCTGGTCTTCTCAGGAAAGGTTTGTTGGCTGAATTTGTTGGGATATTTGCGACAGTTTTGGTTGGATATGTAGTTGGTGAAATTGTCAATATCGAAGAGGTTGATGAGTTGCCTTCGGAACTTTTGTCAAGGGCAAACTTGAACGAAGTTGTGATAATATTTGCACTTGTTTCAGGGTTTGCGGCAGGATTGATTATTGCGAAAGGTTCAAACATTTCAATTGTTGGGGTTGCCATTGCAGCTTCATTGGCACCACCAGCTGCGGCAATAGGACTGTTTGTTGCTGCAAACCAATTTGAATTTGCCCAAAATGCAACTACCTTATTGGCGGTGAATATAATTGCTATCAATCTATCATGTTCCGTGATCTTTTTCTTGTTTGGGTTGACCCATATGTCTGGTGAATCAAAACGATCAACTACCAAGGCTTTACGGGCAAATTTCATGTTGATTGCGTTTGGAGCATTATTGCTCATTCTGTTAATCAGTTGGATTTTGGTCAATAACTGAGAAAGTGGTACATGTGGACATTCAAATTCCTCCGTCAATAGAAAAATGGATCAGTGTTCATCCCGAAGCGATGATCATTGAAAGCAGCATCCCCATACAATCAACAGGAGACGCATATCAAGTTCTCGATGATGAAAAGCGCAAATATGTCAAAACGCTCATACTTCAGAACCGAAAGACTGGAAAAGTTGTTGCAACAATCATCAAGGGTGGTTCAAATGTGTCTCGCAGGGATATTGATGAGGCAGTGTCTGCAAGATCATGGCATTTTGTTTCAAAGCAGCAAATGGAAGACATAAGTGGCTTTCCCGCTTATGCCGTACCACCCGTATGCTTGAAAAATGTTGTCAAAGCCATCTATGTTGACCCACGGGTTGTTACTTTGCACGAAATTATAGCACAGGCCGGAACTTCATATCATTTCCTTAAGACCCCTCCAAAATATATCCTTGAAGACCCTAGGACTATTGTAAAGCCTGTAAGCATAGGCTAAAACGTGCTCGGGTGGATTGGAGAGGTAATACAACAGCAGGAACATAAATTCTCAAATCAAGGTGAAAAGAGGAGGATCAGTACATCGTCAAGTTCCGCTAGGGAACTTATTTAGCCGCTGAAACAGACATGCCTCAGACGGGTTGGCGAGACGATTTCACCGCTATCCCATCGGGATGAATCTTTTGGGACTAGTTTCGGGAAGTTTGTTGCATGACCAGACGGCTACAAGATGGTTCTTCTGAACCTGTACAATGTATGCAGTCAGCTCCAAAATATAAGGTTTTGAAGTGGAGATGATTGAACGTGAACGGACGGATACAATCCTTAAATGTTTTAGATCCCTAGGGAAATCAGACCATGATAGGTTAGGAGCTCTCTGATCCGATCTTCTTTGACTTGATTTTGGATTTCAAGGACAAGGGGACTTGATTTTGAAGTTGGTTAATCCTTTCTTTTCTGGCTTGGAATTTCTTTTCCCAAAATTCCCTTCTCTCTTGGACGCTTCTGTTCGAATCGAGTGTTACATCTCTTTGATCTGTTTTTGATTTTCCCAAACGGGATGATCGAAGTTTAAACGGTTGAACTTTGTTTGGTGCGTCAGCAGAACGTAAACCGTGTTTTCGCTCAAGGGATTTTCTTTTAAGTTCCATTTCTTGCATTTTCTTCTCCCAACGGTTCTTCCTCTCCTCAAATCTTTGCCGAAAATTAGCAAGTTCTGCCATTCGCGAGTTCAACCTTTTAGAT
>JALUTL010000029.1 GCA_027016475.1 Candidatus Heimdallarchaeota archaeon | reverse complement strand
CACTTGAGAATACTAAGTTCTACAACAGCAGTGAGAGAATCACCAAGCTTAGAATAGCAACGATTCAAGAAATTGCAGGTTTTGCTGGATTGAACCACATCGAATTTATGGGTGAAAATGTTAAGCAGGGGTTGAGAGGTTTACAAATTAGACAGGAGATAAAAATGAACCTAGAAAATATGGGTCCCAAAATGTTAGTGGCTTCTGATGATCTAGAACTTCAAGTCGGGGGAGTTTGCAAGATCAAAACAATGAATGGGATAGAAGTGTTCAAATCCTTAATTGAAACCTAGGAAAGAAGATTCTTTTTGATTAGGGTTCTAACCGTTTCAATCATTTCTGAAATTGCAACAGCACTTCCGTTCCAATTTGCAATGACTTCGCCATACTCTAACTGAAGAAGATCTGCAAGCATGTTGCCAAACTCCTTAATTTCTTGGGTTAGGTTCAATGCAGAAATCACAACCACAACATCCTCTCGCGCTTCAATAAGCAGGCTAGTGTCCCCTGCATTGATTTCTCTTACGTTACCGCCAGTAGAGACAGTAGTCTCCATGAAAATTGTGCGAATTGCTGTTAATACACCAGCTAAAAGGTGGCTTGATGTGACGTCTTCAGTTTCCAAATTGTGATTAGCAACCACCGTATAGAGAAGTCTCCCATCACTGGTCAACAACAGTATTTGAGGCGGAGTTTGTGGCATTAGGAACATAAATGATTCTGAATGGATCGAGATCTTTTCAAGAATTTCCTCTTTATCAATGGAAGGGTCAGTATACATAACCCTTAGGTCATTTTCCAGTTCCGTCAGTTTTAGTTCAATTACAGGAGTCATATCCGTTTTATGTTCAGAAAGAACCATCCTTGACATCTCAACATGCTTAGAAATTTCCTTGATTGCGAGCCTGTACCCAACGTTTTCATCCAATGAGAATTTGAGGATGTTCAATGCTTGCCTTATTGCAGTCCATGCTAACTTTACTCCCTGATCCAGTTGTCCAACATTTCGCATGAGATTCGCAGCAATTGAGTATGCTTCATACTTGATCAGTCCAGCATTTACAATTTTCATATTGATTGATTTCAAAGCAGCATAGTCTGATCTCCGTATAATAATCGCCGATTTCAGTTCTCGATAGTAAGTTTCAGCTAAGTTGTAGTTGAATTTTCGAAGATTAAAGTCGCCCAAATATCGAAGTAGCAAATGATAACCTCTATAAATTTGATCGGGCTTGTTGCCTAATTTCGGGAATTCTGGAAGGTGTCCCGGGTCTTTGTTCGAAATAAGGGCAAGAATTTCATGTACTAAACGGTATGAAGAGGGTAATTCAGGAAATTGGAATTCAACTGTTGCTGGGGAAAGTGAAATTAAAGATTTTTGGAGAAGAAGAAGTTTGTGCAATGAGGAGTGATGTTCGATTATTTGTGTCTGTTCAAATTGCCCGATAAATTGGACAGTTTGTTGTATGTTTTCATAAGGTAAATCTAGGAATGTCAAAGCATCAAGGAAATTAAGAACTATTAGCCCAATCTCGGGTGTTGGCTCTTTCTCAATAATACGGTTCAACAAATCAAAAATCAAACTGAAAATTTGATCCAAGTTTCTGAGCAAAGGAATTTGTGAGCTATATCCTTCCACAATTGAGATGGCTTCAGGTAAATTTACAGTTCCCATGTCAAAGTCCAATGAAATATTCAAAGGAGTTTGCTTTTGAAATTGTTTGAGAAACTGGGTTTTTGGATAGGTATGGAACAAATCCAAGATTTCTTCACTATAGCTTTCCATTTCAGATGGAGGTGTACAATACTCCAGATATAAGTATCTGAATGCCAATATTTGTTCCTTCGTCAAATCAAGATTTTCTTCCAAAATTTTTGAAATTATCGGGATAACCCATTCAATATTCACGGGAATTGATCCATCAGCCAACATAATTACAGGATTGTTTGCATTTTTCCAAATGATTACATAATAT
>JALUTL010000028.1 GCA_027016475.1 Candidatus Heimdallarchaeota archaeon | reverse complement strand
AAGTATGTGTCCGTAGTTTTCTCAATTTTTTCTTTCTTTGTGCCATCTGGTTGTTCGAGCCAAGCTCGGTGGACTGATTTTATTTCAAGCCCTTCCTTGTTCTCCAGCCGGAATTCATTGATGTTTTCTGCTGAATCGCGTACCTTCAAGGCGTTGACAAACGACCTGACAGAGGATTGGCTTTCTTTTGAATGGAAATCGGTTTTGATTGGCCGTTCCTCGGACTCCAACAACGAATCATTGGCATAGCCATTAAGGAAATCAACAACATTCTGTTGGTTCCTTACGGATTCCAAAGGCAATATTCTGTAATTTCTATATCTGTCTGAATTGTCTTCATTGGCAAATGCGGGGGCGACATCCCCTACAACCAAAAGTCCCTACAATGCAGACAGAAGTAGCAATTGTTTGAATCTGTTGGCGTTCATACTGGTTCCCCATTTTTTCGTACAGTAGTCGATTGAGGTTTTTGCACACCTATTCAAACTTTTTTCCAACATCCCATTTGTTTGTAAAATAGTGAAAAAATTGGTTCTTGTAAACTGTGCATATAGACTTTATATTAGAAATTTAACTGCTAAACCCTTTGATTTCATGATGGTGGCCAGCATTCCGTTTTTCCTTCTGCAAACATCAGGTCGATTGCCTTTTGCGGGTCAAACAGCCCTCGGTTGATGATTTCGTCCCAAAGTTCGGCACCTCCTGCTCCGTCAACAGGCACAGGATAGCTGTTCTCTCGTCCCCGGACAAAGATGTAGATTGTGTCCGAACTGTACAGATCCGTGGCCTCAAAGCAGACTCTGACAATGTCCGCCCATTGGATTTCTGTCTTCCAAGGGTCATTGTTGGGTGGTGCAACGTCCAGCACAATCCGTTCCTCAGTGAAACTGCACCGGAACCATGGCAACGACATCAATCTGCCTTGGAAATGACATTTCAAAAACCTGCCGCCGGCTCGGTATTCAGAAATCAAGTCTGCCAATTTTCCGCCATCTGCCCAATGAAAGCAGTGCGAGGAAGATCACTAGCGGCTGAATGGGGACAGATGACGTATTGGTTGTGACGAGAATCCCACTGATCTCATTCCATTCAAGTTTTCCAGCTGAGAGGAAGTACAGGTTCAGCCCCAACAGATTTTTGTTCACCATCCATTGGAAATCTGGATAGACAATTGGAATGACGGGAAGGTCGTCATGGATCGTTCTTTGTATCATTTCAGCATAATTTTTCCTGCTTGAAGCATCTTGAGCGGAAAGATACAGTATGATCAGTTCTTCCAGTTCCTTGTTGACATAATTATAAAAATTGCCACCAGCAGGCAGAAATGAACTTTCCTCATAGTGACCTGACCGGTTGGATCCCAAATCATGCCCCTCCACCCATAACCTATGAACAGAATGTCAAAGCCTCCTTCATCATAGATGGCAGGTGGTGAATCTGATCCAAATGTCTGAGGCATGATTTTGCCCCACCCAATTGATACAAATTCCTTGACCCCGATGCCAATCTTTGGCAATTCCTTCACAAAGGCCTCGGCCCATTGGTTTCTTGCAGGGTTGATAATGGGTGACAGTACAGTAATGTTGAAGAAGAAAGGTCTCATAGATACCGTCGTTGTTGCTGTCCGTCAAGGTGCTGTAGTCAAATCCAACCAATTCCATGAACTCTTTTGCCTTATGAATCCGGTCTCAACTCAGGTTCCAATCAAGCGATGTCAGAGGCATTGTGGACGCGGCAGGCAGACCATGTCCTTTCAGGATTTTACTGACGATAGAGTATCGATCGACAATATGGGACATGGCACGGCGGATGTTGAGGGCATCAGTGGAATTGTCGTTCGGATTTTCGTCAATGATACCCTCTCCAGTACCAAAAAACAGATGCCTGTGATTGATGGAAATTTCCTGATATGCAAATTCCCTTGTCCAAGAGGTGCGGAGATCTTTATGTTGAAACACTTGGTTGGAATCGTCTAATTCATTGTAGA
>JALUTL010000027.1 GCA_027016475.1 Candidatus Heimdallarchaeota archaeon | reverse complement strand
CCACTATCCTTAAATTATTTGGTCATTTCTCCGTCAATGATTAGAGAAAATAGCAATAGATGATAGTTACAGAGAATAATGAGATTATTTGAAGCCAATTCGATTATTGACAATGTTTAATTAATTCCATAATTAGAAAGAATCGTTGGAACTACAAAAAAGTTTATTGGATATATTTGATCAACTTCCTTTACCTATCTGTGTACTGGATAAGTTTCATTATATTCATTATGTAAATCCTGCATTTAATATAATTTTCAAGATCCCAAATGCCGAACAAAATACGAAACTGCATTGTTCTACCTTGTTGGTGGATGTAAACAATAAGTCAATTTGCAACACTTGCACCCAGGATAGTTTCTCTCAAAAGGAATTTCTTATTGCAATGGATGACATTGTGCGAAAATTCCGATATGGGGATGTCCAACTTGGAAATGAAAGCAACTTAATTGTGAGATACTTTGTTGAGCAAGAAGTACTATACAAGGATACCCTCGATTATTTGTCCAACCAATTCGAGGATGAATTCTTTTTCACCTTTATCCGTTTTGGGATGACCGGAGCTGAGATAGTCGTTTCTGAGCTACTTCCATTCATAGAAGAAGAAAAACAGATGGATTTCTTGACAATTTTTGGTGCATATTGGATGATTTCCTTGGGTCAAGGGGAACATTACAATGAAGGTTTTTTTGGTCCTCTTCCTGTTTTGCAATATACTGATTATCTTTCATACGGACTCTCATTAATTATGGCAAGCGACAATTCGGATGAACGGCTCAAAGGGAAAGATTATACCATTCTTCTGATTTTTGTAAAATCGCAAATGGAACCCATGTTTCTCAATCGAATTGAAATTGAAAAACTTCTAAGGAAAAACTTGATTGAATTGAAAAAAGCCGAAGAAATCTCTATGCTTGACTTACAGGTTTTAAAAGAAACATTAAAGGAATATTTTCGTCAACTGCTAAATGAGATTTAGTTGAGTAATTTTGACCTTCTCTTGTGTATAATCAATGTAATGGGTATAGCCATTGCCATAACGACTGTCAATGGATCGTAGCCTATGAAGGAAGGACCTTCGGCTGAACTTACCACGACACTGGATGAAGTCAATTCTCCACCACCAGAGGATGATGCAAATACAGACCCACTGCTTGAATATGCTGAGCTTGAACCCTGCTGGGTTGCAGAAGCTTGGCTCTGTCCTTGTGCTGAAGCTGAAGCTGCTAATGAAAGCAGGCTTCCTCCAACCGATGTGGCTGCGGAGACTTGAATGCCGAAAATGGCCCTATCACCCAGCGATGATTGACCTGGTGTGTCGAATGTTACGACCGCAGAGGGGATAACTCCTGATGTGCCCTTCAACTTCATGTTCAGGGTAATTGTTATGCTTTCATTCACTGCGATAGCAGTTGGCTCAAGCTTGACATAGGTCTGATCCAAGAATGTCAGAGAGTTTACAGTACCCTTGCTTGATGAGGATGAGACCAACTCAAACTCACTAGAGCTGAAAGTTTGGAACGCTGTTACATCTGTACCGGCATCCCCGACATTTGTTAGGGTGATCGTATGCGTAAACTCGCCAGCTGCGTTCGGTGTGCTTGTCGATGTTGTCACCTCAATTCTCGGTTCTGGAACTGCAGGTTTGGCAGCATCTGAAGAAGGAAGCAGCAATCCTCCTGTAAGGGTGGATGTAACCCAATGATGGCTCTCACCTCCATACTGATACTCTGTGATACCAAGATCAAAGAAGTCAGTTATTGTTGGATTCGGTTCACCCTTTTCACTGGTAAAGTCGACTACCGCAAATACTGGGTGATATCCAATGAAAGAGTTCGCGGTAACATTGACTGAAACAGAGGTTGAAGCTCCTTTGGCCAATGTTCCGACATCAATTACTGCAAATTCCTGAGGATTCACGAAATCCCAATCACGTCCAAGTCGTGAATGGAACAACCTGACCTTTACGTCCGAAGCATCAGCATCACCACTGTTGGTCAGATCAACAATAATCTGTATTTCGTCTCCAACTGTGAATACTTGTTCATCGCCGCCAAATCGAACAGTTGCAGCGATAATTGCCTGATTGTCCGCGATTTGAAGGTTTGCACCATTTGCCAAGCCGAAGAATTCGAATCCTTGAGCATTTTCCCAAGTGAATGGAACACCAACTGACAAATAGGTGTCTTCTGTTATTCCAGGAATTGGACTGTGACTTGGATTAATTTGGAATGTAATCGGCATACCATCATAATTTATGTTTGCGAAGAAGTATTGCATCAGTTCGAAGTAGTCCCTCGTTTTGGATTCTAATGTTAATGTGTTGTAGGTGACGCCACCTGTTGAAGTCGTACCTTTGATCAACTTCATCAAAGCAAACGTGTCTGTCTGTGAAGGCACATTTGTGATGCTGAAGGATAAATTGGTAGCTGCTCCGACAGCAAGTGATGAAACAGATGCTTCAAGGAATGTCTGATTGATGGTGTTCTCATCAAGACCAACAGGCTTTTCGACAATGGTGAAGTTTCCTGCATTAAGTTGCATAATCTCTATTTCGTCATAATAGGTTGCCCGTGCATCGTAGAAGGTAGCGTTGAGGGCAGCAGGTATACTATCTTTGATGGCAGTTGCCAATTCATCCAAATCTGAAGATGAGGTGACAGTAACGCCATCAACAGCTGGTTTTATGAAATCATACACTGCATCTACCGCCGATTGTGGTGCTCCATCAGGCATTAACACTTTAAGATCAAGTGTTGCTGAACCTCCCAGCGGAAGGGAGATGCTCTGGCTCTTCAGGACAATCTCTGTTGATGTGTTCCACCCAGCCAAGGCATTTGTACTTGAATTAAAATACCATCCGTCCAATGAAAGGAAATTAAAGTTCACATCAGAAAATCCTGAAACAGAAGGAGTCAATGTTAAGGATATGTTGAATTTAGTATTGAATGATTCATTGAGATAGAATGAATCCTTAATTGTAAACATCTTGATACCGGTATTCAAAATCTTCTTGATTTCTGGTCCAAGAGGTAACGCCAATTCAATGTTTTTGGCTTCAGCCTGCCCAGTGTTGGTTAAGGCATATTTGAACTCAAGAATTCCTTCTGTGTTCACTTTTCCTTGATCTATTGTGAGTTTGTTTTCAACCATTGGGAATTGTCTTTCCATCCCAATTATAAATTCAATCCGATAGTCTGATGCACTGTTTCCCAATTCATACTCAGAACGAGGATGATTCAGATCCCAAAATGCAGTTCCTGTTACATGTGGTAGCCTGTTTGAGGTGGTTGGGCTGATCAATGTTGGTGTGATTGGATATGGAACATTGATTCTAATCCTGCTCAAATCTGCATCGGATGCACCGTTTACATCTCCACCAAAAATGGAGTCAGTTGAGATGAACTTGGTAGTACCGTCAGCTTTAGTTCCGACGAGACCGCTATTGACAAAAAATCCTCCATGGACAGCCAAGCTGTTTCCTCCACCAATATTGATAATGCCAAAACCTGCACCACGAACTCCGCTTGTTGGTAACACGCTCAAGTAATCATCAAATCCGCCTGATGATACGGCCTGTACGTCTGTTATGACTGCATTGATGGCACTCTCTCCACCTCCATTAAAGGAGAAGACGAAAGCGTTGGGTGTCTGTACACCAAAGACCATCACCATGCTTATCCCATATTTTGCCTCTACAGCCCCCTTTGCTTCATTTGCATGGGACAATGCCGTTGTGAGACTTATTGTTTTGGGATAAACCAATTGGAGTGTTACACCATCTGGTACATCAAGAGGGTTTCTGGTCAGATGGGCGTCAACGCCTGTTTGATTGACACCTAAGACAAACCATGCCAAGGCTTGGCTAAATCCAGAAACAGATGGTGAAATCTGTGAAGGGAATGAATAGGATCCCCCATAAATGATATTGCTGACATATGCAGAGGAATCAATTCCTGCTGCGATATCAATAAATTCCAGCTTTATATCAGTAATAATGGCATTTGGGGTAAATCCTACAGTCCCTTGGGGAGTTGCACCAACAGGTGTCATTATCATAATCATAATGATTCCTACTGCTGCAAGTGTTGTAAGTGTAAATGTGTTTGCTTTCATGTCTTACTTCACCAAAGGTTGTAGTGTTGACTTGCTACTATAATGATTTCTTTACTTGTATTTATATGTACTTGAACGACATGAGTGAAAACAAAGTTCAACGACTATTTTCTGACAAATTGATCAATGTTCAATTTGCCGGTGGGCTGCTTTTTCCAACCTATTCATGATTGTCAATCCTTCCAGCTTTTGCTCAACATCTTCAATATAACCGACAGCATAATTACTTTCATCCAATAGACGAAGTGCAGAAAACAAATTGGCCTGAATTTCTTTCAAGTTTGAACCCAGCTTTATGGATTTGATTTTGTGCTTATGCGTTCCATTCATACAGAACAGAATTACATTGTTGTCCCTATCTACAATATCATCTATTTCTGACCCCGATAACTTCCATGAGTTTCTTATAAGAACAAGTTTTTTTTCAGGTGAATAATGTTTGTACTTCATGCCGGGAGAAAGAGGTTTGTCAGATTTGAAATGTTCAAGAACTTGTAGGTTAGGAACAATCTGCTTCAGTTCTTCTACTGTTATACCACCTGGACGCAGAAGCATGGGTGGATCTGTTACCAAGCTGACAACTGTGGATTCAACCCCAACCAGAGTGGAACCACCATCAAGGATGAATGGAATTTTTCCTTTTAGATCTGCAAACACATGTGAAGCTTTTGTGGGGCTAGGTTTACCCGAAATGTTGGCACTTGGTGCTGCAATGGGTGTTTCTGCCATCTCAATCAGTTTCAATGCTACCATGTGGGCTGGCATTCTTATTGCCACTGTATCCAATCCTTTCGAAACATCGGCACTCACAAAACCTGATCTTGGAAGAATCAAAGAAAGGGGGCCCGGCCAAAATCGTTCAACAAGTCTATTTGCTATTATTGGCCAACTTGAAGTACATTTCATGGCCATCTCCTTAGAATGGACATGTACGATTAAGGGATTGTCAGATGGCCTATTCTTAACTTCAAAAATCTTTGATAATGCAGATGAACTCGTGGCATCAGCGCCTAATCCATAAACGGTCTCTGTAGGAAACGCTACAAGTTCTCCTCTTTGAATAAGCTTTGCTGCCTGCTCAATGCTATTCATGCTTGGATTCAAGGGGTCGACCTTTTCAACTCGTGTAATCGGCATCTGTTTGTATTCATTTATTTATTTTCTTCCTCTTCAGTGTATAGGTAAGTTCACTAATAATTGTAGGAATCTCTAATCACCTTTAATCTAGCCGATGGAATAGATTATATCGTTCAAAAGGGATAAGGACAATGATGAGACTTTTTGGACGGAAGGAGAAAGCTCCTGAAATTGACCCTTTGAAAACTCCAGATCTTAAGCAATTCAGCGCTTGGATCAGGGCGGTCGTTGAACTATACGATTTGGAAGAAGGAAAATTTACTTTGGCAGTAGGTATAGGTGGATTTTTGATTTATATAGACAATCAAGGTTTTCTATGGGTACCCTATGACTATATTCGAACCAAGTTGAATCAGTTTGACAAAAAGGATCTTGCAAAGCCAACCCTTATCGGCTCTGGTGCTGCCATAGCTTCCGTTCTACATTTTCCTCTCAGTTCAATTTTCATCGCAAACATTGCTTTAAGCAGGATATATTCTTGGTTTGCAGTTTCACCACCTAAACGGCCTATCAGTGTTCTTCATTCTGAATTGGGCCATTTGGTGGTAAAGCCGTTTCCCCTAAAAAATTGGAAAATTCTATTAGAAAAGACTGAAGAAACGTTGAATGGACAATTTGAAATGCCAGATGGCCAGAAGAGGCTATTGGAACAGTATCCGTTTCTACAGGAGATTTATGATTCTTCTGTTTCCATGACGACAAAAGGAATGCCTGCAATATCGATTCATATCAAAACCATCTTTGAAGTTTCTGCAGAAAATGTATTCAACAGGACAATTTCATTTCTGAAAGGCCTTGTCATACCTTCCGTAAAGCCCCAATTCGTCTTTCCAATTCATCCAACATTAATTGATTTCCTTGGCGAGCTGGCCAAGAGAAACATACGCTTCAAAATAAGCTCATGAGGGCACAACTGACTTGTTAATCACTTGAATATACGGAAAATTGAATGATATTCTTTCGTTTATACTTCTTCGATCTAGCATTTCGGTTCCCAAATTTTTGGTTGTTTCAGCAATTTTCTCGCATTCCTCCTGAAACTTCTTCAATGAGAGAATCAAATTTCGTGTTGGCTTTTCCGTTATCATGGCTACATGAACAAGTTTTCCCATTTGAAAAACTATGGTCTTTTCATAGGTCTCTACGGTTTTCAAGGTTTGCTCATTACCGAAGATGTCTCTGACGAATGCTTGGATCGCTGTAACAAACGGCGCAATCAAATCAGGGATGAGTGGTGAATGCTTGTTCAGATCCTTTTTTCTGGTTCGTATCTGATAAAAGCCTAGGGATCTTCCTGTATCGTCAAATAATAGCAAGCCGTAGGTATTTATTGCTATTCTTTCAACAAAATCAACGTTCAGTGCATAGAT
>JALUTL010000026.1:577-17909 GCA_027016475.1 Candidatus Heimdallarchaeota archaeon | reverse complement strand
GTCATGATATATGAACATGTCAAGCAATATGTGTCCAACAGGAATAAGCAAGATGTAGTAAACTATCTCATCCCATTCCATTCGTTCCCGAAATATCCCTTTGACACCAAGGGCAAATAATGCACCAATTAAAAAACCCATAGGAAGCGAATGCAAAGGCCCATGTATTTCAACCTCCTTCATGCCCAAATATATGTTGGCAAAGCCTTCAAGATCAGGAATAGAAACCAAGACAATTCCAAAAATCATTGTTCGTGGACGGGCTCCTCCCTCAAACCTTCTCGAACCTATGAGAGGGAATGCCCAATGAAATGGTGTAAAAGGCATTGTCCCTAATCAAGAATTATGCTTTATAAACGTTCTTCATTTCAAGTCCTTAATTTTTCTCACTATGTTGATTGAACACATTTATTAGTTAAATCGTGATATGTAGTTATGCAAACACCGAATCTTGAACAAAAAAACAAAGAAAGGAGAAACAGACTATTTGGAGTTGCCCTACTGATTTTGGGTATCCCTATAGGTCTTGTTTCACCTTTTGTAGGTGCACTTTTTGTTATTTTGGGACTGTTTTGGGCTTTGGTTCCCAAGTTCACTCCATTGGATCTAGTTCATATGGTTCTTCACTGGTTTTGATTTAAGATCGATTGGCAACAACTATTTATTCAAGAACGGACATATACTAGGTATTAATGGAGCATTTCGATCTTTCCTTGCTTGATGACCTCCTACAAAAGGGGGAATACGGACAAATTGTCAACAAAGTAGATCAAGCAAGAAAGACCAACGATTCTCTTAATCCACTAGTTCTTGATCGATACTATACTGCTATGCGACGAGCCAACCGAGTGTCCGAAGCAATGCAAATTCTGAACCAGGATCTTCAAATGGCCAAAGGAAATTTGCTTTGGGTCACCTGTATTTACAAGGAACTTGCATCCTGCGAATGGACTTTGGGAAAATATGAACGCTGTGAAAAGCTAACAGATGATGCCATGGCATTACTTCCCCAACTTACAATTGATCACGAGAATTTGGTTAAGCTGAAAGCATCCCTTCTTCTTCTGAAAGGAATTTTGCATGGTTCATGGGGAAATTATTCTGATGCAATACAGTATCATGAAGAAATTCTGGAGCTAATTGGAAATGAATATGCTCAGGAATCTGATCTCGGAGGGATAGTGTACAACAATATTGGCGTTTATTTCCTGTCAATCGGAAATTATCCAAAAGCGCTGGAATTTCTGAATTATGCATTGAAAATACAAACAAAAACCGGCAATTTGAGGTCTTTGGGCTACAACCTGCTCAATCTTGGAATTGTCTACCACCTTACAGGACGTTTCGAGGAAGCGGAACAGGCCATTATCAAGACCATAGACATCTGGAAGCAAACAGAAAATTTGGTTGAGCTGGCAACATCATACTTTGAACTAGGCTATCTTTACCTTTCTTGGAAAAACCCATTCAAGATGCAAACATACCTGAATTTTCTGGAAAACCATGAAAATCCTGACAAGGCATTGAAGGTTGAATTCCAGAAAAAACTGCTTCGGGCTCTGACCATCAAGGCCAGCGAACGACTTCATCAAAAATTTGCAGCCATTCCGTTGTTTGAATCCCTAATCAATGAACCAGTAGTCAATGGAAGGTTGACAATGATAGCAATGAATCAATTTTGCGAACTTCTGATGCAGGAGCTGGAATACACCAATAATCCAGATGTTCTAATGGAAGCTCATGGCCTCCTTGAACGTATGATACAGGTAAGCAAAGAGCAATCATTGCATGTATCATACGTGCAGTCCCTCATTCTACAATCCAAACTGGAAATCATTCAACGGAATCTAAAACGTGCTCAATCCCTTCTTGAACTGGCAAAGGAGTTTGCCGAAAAACACGATATGGCAGTTCTTCTGCAAGAGGTAGACAAACAATTGTCAAAAATCAGGATTTTGGTCAGGGAATGGAAGGACAATTTGGATCATAACCTTGAATTCGCAGAACTGCTGGAGCAAAGCGAGATTCTTGATTATTTAAAGAATATTCAGTTTACCATCCAGCAAGGATAAATCCATCTCTATGGTTGGGCCAATTCAGGCGATTTGGTTACTTACCAATGCTGTCCCTGACTATTTATATACTTATTTCACTAATCCTAAGTATTGGAAAACAGAAATACCTGAGGATTTGCATCTGTTGGATCTAGAAGATCAATCGTACAAAAATCCCATTTTACCTATATATCGTATATGTGTCCCTGTGGAGCTGGATTTCGGTTTCTTCGGACGATTTCCTTCTAGCTTCATAGCTGAGGTATGTTTTCATGTCCAAAGGCCGATTCCGGAACATTTTTTCTAGATCCTCTTTTGCTGTATGCAGCTCAATATTGTATTGGTTCACTTCCTTGATGTGGCGATATGGAACCAGCATTCTGTCAGATCCAAATCCGAGGAATGAAAGATACCCCCGTAATCCTTTTCCTCCAATAACAAAGGAAACTTTGTTGTCATTGTGGAAAATGATGTCTTCAACCACCCCGATGTTTTCTCCATTCCTGTCATAAACCTGTTTAGTTCTCAATGTGGTGAATGAGATCCATTTGGGGTCTTCATGTTCAAATACCTTGACCTGTTCTCTTGGACAGTTCAGTTTTACAATGTCTGTCACTGAACCAATCATGTCAGGTTCTATCAGATAGATATGCTTGCCATAACGGGTAACGAAATATTTAAGGGTAAGCGACTTGTCCATGACGACATCAAAGATCCTTCCTAGCCTTTCTCCCTCGGAATCCAGCACTTCCTTCTCTTCCATGTCCGCGTAGATATCTGTCTCTGTTGACATCGTATATTAATCGAAGTTGAAAAAGAAAAACATTTCTCATTTCTAGCGAAAACAAAAGGTACCATAAGAATTACAATCGGAGTTAACAACAAAAATATAAAATGCATAGTTTTATTCATTGTAACCACAAGCAGTTCAAGTTGAAAACGCTAATCTTTTTATAGTTATCTCCATTGATAATCTAATGTTATCAAGAGGACAGAAAAGTATTTTTGCAATAATTTCTATCATACTGCTGTCTGTTTCATCAACAGCAGTTATTGGTGCAAGCACAACACTGTACCATTCTGATTTTTCTTCATTGGAAATTGATGGAACCATAGCGGACAGGGAATATCCAACCACATTTAATGTTCCTCATTGGAATAGTGGCACAGCATTTCTTACAGTGTCGTGGGGTCATAACAACTCCCACGTAGCCATTGGGATCACAGGAGATTTTACAGGTTATGTCGGATTTGGAATGAATGAACCTGGCAAAGGAATGACTGGTGCAGATATGATAATTGCTTCTGTTGTTGGTGGTGTTTTGGATGTTTTTGATTATTATTCAACTGGGAATGTCGCCCCTACAAAAGATGACAATCAGCGAACCATTGTAGGTGCAGGAAAAGAGGTAAATGGAAAAACATCTATTGAATTTGTATTTCCAATGAAATCAGATGATACGGAGGGGCAGGATGTGACTTGGGAAGTAGGAGGCGAATATGGCTTTTTCTTTGCGGCTCATGAGACTTCAGATGCCCTAGGATACCATACTTGGCATTCAAAAAGTGACTTGACGGTCTCAATAGCCGATTCATCAAAAACCCCTTCTCAATCAAAAGTAACGCTTGGTGAGGCAGAGGGAAATGCAACAAACTCATCCGTTTTTGCTCCGATATTATTTTGGAGCTTTCTTACATTTATTGCCATTGCAGTATGGCAGAACAGTAAATTCTATTGAGGTGTAACAAAATGGCGAACTGGATAACCGATTTAGTTGATCCAAAAAGTAGACAATGGGAAGAGTTCTATCGGAACAGATGGCAACATGATAGAGTCGTGAGATCGACACATGGGGTTAACTGTACCGGTGGTTGCTCATGGAACATTTTTGTAAAAGATGGAATAATAACTTGGGAATTGCAGGCAACGGATTATCCCTTGTTGGAAGACAAAATCCCTCCATATGAACCGAGAGGATGTCAAAGAGGGATTTCCGCTTCATGGTATGTTTATAGTCCACTCCGAGTCAAATATCCCTATATGCGAGGGACACTGTACAATCTTTGGAAAAAAGCTAAGAAGAATACTTCGAATTTATTGGAAGCGTGGAAATCGATTGTTGAAGACCCATCCAATAGACGCTTATATCAAGAATCACGAGGTAAAGGAGGTTTCAAGAGAGTCTCGTGGGATGAAGCTTTGGAAGTAATTGCAGTTTCTACTCTCTACACTATCAGAAAATATGGACCTGACAGAATTTTTGGATTTTCACCAATTCCTGCAATGAGCTATTTGTCTTACGGTGGTGGATCCAGATTCCTTCAACTGTTGGGAGGCGTCAATCTTAGTTTTTATGATTGGTACTGTGATCTTCCAAATTCCTTCCCTGAGACTTGGGGAGAACAGACTGACGTTTGTGAAAGTGCAGATTGGTACAATAGCCGCTTTGTAGTTTCAATGGGTGCAAATCTAGGTATGACCAGAACACCAGATGTCCATTTCATTTCTGAGGCAAAGCATGTAGGTGCCAAATTTGTTTGCATTGCACCAGATTTCAGTATGGCTGCAAAGTTTTCAGATTGGTGGATTCCTATTGAAGCAGGAACAGATCATGCTATGTGGTGTGCAGTCAATCATGTAATTTTGAAGGAATATTATGTGGACAGAAAAGTAGATTATTTCTCTGATTATTTGAAGAAATATACAGATACACCATTCCTGATTGAGTTAATAGAGGACGGTGATACTTTCCGTCCCGGTCAGTTTTTGCGGGCCAATCGGCTTTCAACTTACAAGGAAATTGAAAATGGCGATTGGAAATTGCTTGTCTATGATGAAGAGAGTATGGAATTAAAAGTTCCAGTTGGTACTCTCGGATTCAGATATGCCGAAAAAGACAAAGGAAAATGGAATTTGAAATTGGAGGATAGTGAAGGAAAGACAATCGATCCACTGTTGACGTTATTGGACAAGCACGACGAAATCATAATGGTTGAGTTTCCAGATTATGAAAACAGTGGCAAGATCAATAGAAGTGTTCCAGCAAAGAAGGTGAAGACTGACACAGGTGAAGTTTATGTCACCACGTCATTGGATCTAATGTTTGCTCATTTTGGAGTTCAAAGAGACGGAATGATTGGAGACTATCCTTCAAGTTATGACGAAGACATTCCATACACTCCTGCATGGCAAGAGAAATTCACGAAAATTGGAAGGGATACAGTAATTAAGTTTGCTAGGGAGTTTGCATCCAATGCAGAAAATACTGAAGGAAGATCCATGGTAATAACTGGTGCAGGAGTGAATCATTGGTATTATAACAGCCTAGTCTACAGGGGACCAATTACCGCCCTCATTTTGACGGGATGTGTTGGAAAGAATGGAGGCGGTCTGAATCATTATGTTGGTCAAGAAAAGTTAACATTGATGACACCATGGTTGTCAGTTGCGATGGCCCTAGATTGGGTTGGTCCTCCAAGATTACAGCAAACTCCGATTTGGCATTACATGCATTCTGACCAATATCGGTATGAAGGTGAGTTTACGGAGTATGCTTCTGTACCTGGATATACCAAATACGGTAAGGGACATGTAGCAGATCACATTGCAAGAGCGGTGAGAAATGGTTGGATGCCATTCTATCCCCAGTTTAACAAAAGTCCAATTGAGATAATTGAAGAAGCAAACAAGGCTGGAAAGACAACAGATGAAGAAATCAAAGCTTATGTAGCAAAACAGATTAATGAAGGAAAGATCAAGCTATCAGTGGAAGACCCTGATGCACCAGAAAATTGGCCAAGGGTCTTCTTCATTTGGCGTGGGAATGCTCTTATGTCAAGTGCCAAAGGGCACGAATTCTTCCTGCGTCATTATCTTGGAACCACTGATAACGCCATCAAGGAAGAAAGGGCAAAGGATTTCATCAAAGACATAAATTATCGGCCTGATGCACCTATCGGAAAAATGGATCTTGTGGTAGACATCAATTTCAGAATGGACACTTCTGCATTATATTCAGACATTGTCCTTCCAACTGCTATGTGGTATGAAAAAAATGACTTGAACACAACAGACATGCATTCGTTTGTACATCCGTTGGGTGAAGCTGTACCTCCTTCTTGGGAGTCCAAACCTGATTGGGAAATTTTCAAGAGCTTTGCCAAGAAGATAAGTGAACTTGCAAAAGAATATCTTCCTGGATCTGTGAAAGACATAGTTACTAAACCTTTGTCCCACGACAGCCCAGATGAACTTTCCCAGCCTACATTCCAAGATTGGAAATATGATGGCATTGAATATATTCCTGGAAAAACTGGTTTTCATCTTGCCATTACAAAACGGAATTATACAGAACTGTACAACAGATTCATCTCATATGGGCCAAAGGCAAGAGAGAACGGTCTGGGTGCGCACGGTATTCGATTTAGAATTGATGACTTTTACGATTATGTGGCAAACCAACCAACTTCAAGGTCTCCTGATCCGAAACATTTGAGATCCATTGAATGGAATGATAAGCGGTATCCTTCATTGGAGGATGCATTGGATGCGATAAACCTAATACTCCTGCTCGCTCCAGAAACCAATGGAGAACTAGCTTATAGAGCATTCGAAGAATTGGAGAAAAAAACCGGATTAACTGGCTTAACAGATTTGGCTGCCGATTACAGAAATGTCAGAATGACTTTTGAGGATCTTAAAACACAACCTCGGCGTATACTGACCACACCATTCTGGTCAGGTATCGTCAATAACGGAAGAGCATACACAGGCTATTCTCAAAACGTAGATAAACTCGTACCATGGAGAACCCTTACTGGCCGACAACACCTCTACATGGATCATCCACTTTATGTTGACTTTGGGGAACAATTCGCTACGTTCAAACCAAAACTGAAAGTGGAAAAAACTGGGG
Organism: Candidatus Heimdallarchaeota archaeon; assembly: GCA_027016475.1. Lineage (GTDB taxonomy): Archaea > Asgardarchaeota > Heimdallarchaeia > Heimdallarchaeales > Kariarchaeaceae > WAKA01. The sequence goes on along the minus strand of JALUTL010000026.1, from coordinate 10,939 downwards.
ATGTTGATGGCACTGGCAAAGAAAATGGAGTTGTATTGAATTATTTGACTCCACATGGTAAATGGCACATTCATTCAACTTATGGAGACACATTGAGAATGCTTGAGTTAAGCAGGGGATGTGAACCTGCTTGGATTCATCCTGATGATGCCAAGAAAATTGGTGTTGTAGATAACGATTGGGTTGAAGTCCTTAATGATAATGGAGTTATGGTAACTCGAGCAGTTGTAAGCTCAAGAATACCTCGCGGAACATGCTGGATTTACCATTCTCCTGAAAGAACAATTTCTGCACCAATTTCTGCTGAAAGAAGAGGCAGAGGCGGTGGGCACAACAGTCTGACAAGAGTAAAGCTGAATCCATTGTTGCTTGCTGGTGGTTACGCACAATGGACATATGGTTTCAATTATTGGGGACCAGTCGGTGTCAATAGGGATACCTTTGTGGTCGTCAAGAAGTTGACTAATTTACAGTGGTAAAATGGAGGATAGAAAATGAACGTAAGAGCACAAATAGGAATGGTTTTTCATTTGGATAAATGCATCGGTTGCCATACATGCAGTATTTCTTGTAAAAATGTATGGACTGATCGGAAAGGCATGGAATATGCCTGGTTCAATAATGTAGAAACAAAACCTGGAACAGGCTATCCCAAAAAATGGGAAGATCAAGAAAAGTATGGAGGTGGCTGGATCAAGAAGGGTGACAAGGTGATCTTGAAGGTCAATGGCAAATTTACTTCATTGGGAAAGAACATCTTCGGCAATCCATATCTGCCGACGATGGATGATTACTATGAGCCATGGATCTATGATTATTCGCATCTGTTTACTGCACCTTTATCAAAAACACAGCCTACTGCAAAGCCTATCTCACGGGTAACAGGAAAATTTATTGATATCAAGTCCGGACCAAATTGGGACGATGATTTAAGTGGTTCAGAGCTTTATGCCAGAAACGATGTCAATCTGGAAGGGATTACAAAAGAAGAGAGAGATCAGTTGAATGAACTTGAAAGGTTAGTATTTTTCTATCTTCCAAGGATTTGCAACCATTGTGCCAACCCAACATGCTTGGCAGCATGTCCACAGGGTGCAATTTACAAACGAGGAGAGGATGGAATTGTTTTAATCAATCAGGATAATTGCAAAGGATGGAGAATGTGCATATCTGGCTGTCCCTATAAAAAGGTGTATTACAATTGGAGTACTGGGAAATCTGAAAAATGCCTCCTTTGCTATCCTCGTCTTGAAACAGGCCAGGCACCTGCATGCTTCCATTCCTGCGTTGGCCGAATTCGCTATCTAGGGGTTCTGTTGTATGACTCCGACAAGATTCCAGAGGTCGCGGCAAAAGATGATGAAGAACTTGTCGAGGCTATCAGAAACGAATTGATTTTGGATCCCTATAACCCTGAAGTAATAGAATTGGCACGAAAGAATAGAATCAGCGAATTAATGTTGGATTATGCAAAAAGATCCCCCATATATAAGTTTGTCAAGTTATGGAAGATAGCTCTTCCCTTGCACTCAGAATATCGGACATTGCCAATGCTGTTCTATGTACCTCCTCTTCTTCCAATTATTGGACAAACCAAAAATGGTACATATGACCAAAAAATGAATGATATGAGTTCAAAACCACAAATGAGTGATATCGAGAAGGCAAGGATTCCTATCAAATATATGGCATCTTTGTTTGCAGCAGGAAACGAAGAGGTTATCACAAAAGTGTATAGGAAACTTATGGCAGTCAGGATCTACAAACGGGCGAATGAGTTGCGTGACATCCCTGAAGAAGAGGTAAAGGAGGCATTGAGCAAAGGAAATACATATCCTGAAGAGATTGAGGCAATTTTCCAATTGACAAGCCTTCCAACAATGGAAGAACGGTTTGTGATACCTCCATTGAATAGGGAAGTCAGCATCGAACAATACGAAGACCCATTTGTAGCGCGATCTGCAACTGGATTTGGCAAGAGGGTAGAACCCAAGAGGAGGTGGTGATTTGTCCCAGTTGATGATGCCAATTTCAAAGAAAACACATGTTCTTAACCTTTTTGCAGATTTGCTGAGCTATCCTAGAGAGGATTATAAACAGATTGCAGAACAATGCTACACCTCAGTTACGGGTCAGATCAAGAGTAAACTGTCTATGTTTATGGAGTATGTGCAAGAACATTCTTTAGATGAGCTCCAGATGAATTACACTTCAATTTTTGAGCTCAATTTTCATATTGCACCCTATGTCGGCTACTACCTATTTGGTGAAAGCTATCTTCGCAGCATGTTCTTGGTTGAGCTCTCTTCAAGGTTCAAGAAGAATGGTTATTACATCGACAAAGAGCTTCCCGACCATTTGGCTGTAATTTTGAAATTCATAGCATTAAATCCGACCTCACAACTTTCTGAGGAATTAACAGAAAGTGCATTGATACCTGCATTGCGACGGATTATTTGGTCTCAAACAAAATTGGAAGATAGACCAACTGACGTTTCTGCAACATTGGCCTATTATATCCTTTTAGAGTGTCTATTGGAGTATCTTATTAACAAACCTCAGGAAAAAGTGCTACAATTGACAGTAATAGACTCAGAAATCGAGGACAAAAGCGGAATAGATCAGTGGATTACGAAGAAAAAAAATAAGGAGGTAAAGTAAATGGCGATGGATCTATTGTTCTATTTGATATTTCCGTATGTTGCAATAACTGTTGCAATAATCGGATGGGTATATAGAATCTCGTTTGACAGGTATTCGATCTCCAGTCAATCATCAGAATTTCTTGGAGATAAGGAAAAGTTACTCGTGGGTTCTTACCTCTGGCATTATTCCATAATTGCAATTCTTTTCATGCATTTTCTTGGAATTGCATTGCCGACAGTTTTCAATGCTCTTGTTACGGACTCTAACAGAGCTTATTGGGAATACGCTGGATGGGCACTTGCAAGCTTTTCAATAATTGGAATGTTTATTCTGATATATAGAAGAGTTAGTAACCCAAGGGTGAGGGCAAACACTACAATCCTTGATTGGGTTGTATTAGGAGATCTAACCCTTCAGATCACAACTGGGCTGATAGTTGCGATAAAGTATCAATTCGGTTCCTCGTGGTTCATCAGTACCATGGTGCCATGGATACGATCTCTTATACTTTTGAATCCACAATATGAAGGAGTTGCAGGGTTTGCAGGAAGTGATTGGTTCCTCAACTTACACTTTGTGAATGGAATGTTTTTGATTGCATTGATTCCTTTCACTAGATTGGCACATCTTATTCTTTACCCGATTAAATACAGTTGGAGGTCTCCCCAAGTTGTGATATGGAACAAACCTCGGGCAGAATAGGAGGAATAGTGAATGAAACAAAAAAATTTTGAGTTGAAGGGAACTCCTGAAGAAGGACTCTGGGGAGCGACTATTGGCTTTTTCATAGGTTTTGCCGCGGTAATTGCCCTTGGTGCTACTGCACCAGAATTCAAAGTGGCTCTTGGCTTATCTGGTGCAATGGCCGGATTGTTGGCAGCGATGCCTAACTTATCCGGTTCCTTACTGAGAATTCCATTTTCAGCATGGACAGATGAGGTTGGTGGAAGGAAGCCAATGTTACTGCTCCTAAGCCTTTCCATAATTGGAATGATTGGGTTATATATCCTTGGTATTCAATTGGAAAATGGCAATTTGAATTTAGATTCCTACTTACCTTTGCTTTTCTTTGGTTTCCTTTCTGGTTGCGGAATAGCGACCTTCTCGGTTGGTATAAGCCAAGTATCATATTGGTACTCTCAAAAAGATCAAGGCAAAGCTCTGGGTAGATACGCAGGAATCGGCAATCTTGCTCCGGGGATATTTTCGTTTATTATTGCGGTAACTCTTGTAACAATGGGAGTTGCAAATTCCTATCTGTTGTGGCTGTTTCTTCTTATACTTGGGACAGCGATATACTATTTTTATGGAAAAGATGCATGGTATTTTCAACTGAAAAATGAAGGAATTTCAAAAGAAGAAGCTGAAAGCATCGCTAATGAACATGGACAAGAAATTTTTCCTCGATACAAACTTGCTGATAGTCTCAAAAATTCAGGAATCAAATGGCAAACATGGGCACTTGTTAGTTTATATTTTACCTCCTTTGGTGGTTTTATTGCCCTAGGTACTTGGTTCAAAACATATTGGTTCGAATTATACAACCCAAATCCATTGGAAATTGATGGAGTCAAATTTGGCATTCCATTAATACTTAATGGCATTTTCATTGTTGTGGGCTCTCTCGCAAGAGTCTATGCAGGAAACTATGCAGATAAAATAGGAGGAACCAAAACACTATATGGTGGAATAACCATTCTTGTTGTAGGTGCATTAATATTAACTGTAAACACATCGATCTACGCTATTTCTATTGTCGGAATGATAGTTTTGGCTCTTGGTATGGGAATTATGAATGCAGCTGTGTTCAAACTTGTTCCTGAAGCGGTTCCTGATGCTGTTGGGGGTGCAGCAGGCTGGGTTGGAGGTTTAGGTGCATTTGGAGGTTTCGTCATTCCACCCATACTGGGAATGTTCGTTGATATTGGCGGAAAATCCGGATACGGTACCGGTTTTGTTGTTTTTGTTTTTCTTTCATTGATTTGCTATCTACTTACATTCAAGCTAGATAAAAGTTCAAATTAGGTTGTACTCTAAATTATTCATTAGGAGTAATAGGGATTTGTTGACTTAAATCAGGATTGAAGAACCAACACGAACGCTAATTTGTTTAATGGAATGAAGAATTTACTTAATGATGAATAAAATTTTTACAATAAAAGGTTCTCAAAAAAAACAAACTAAAATGCAAGGAGAAGTAATCCTTGATTAGTTTGACCCCTCTGGATCATCGCTACCTGCATCACCATATTTGGGATAGCCTATGAGAGCAGGAATGACGACTGTCAATCCAAGCAACAAAATCAAATTATTGATGCTAAGTATGGATTATTGTTGACAGCATAATTAAAAGTTTAAAAAATGTTTTTTAGAACATTTCGAAAATCCTGCAAATGGGAAAAATCTGGGAAAAAGATGGACAAGGACAATAACACCAATTCCAAAATGCTCTGACGTTATTCATGCTCAATTTTGCAAAAGAACAATCAACAACACACTGACTGTACTAATCAGCACACCTGCGCTTCGAATTACGAGTGTCTGTCTCTTGAGAGGCTCTTCGAGTTTTGAATTGCCGAATGTCTTTGCAATAGCAACGCTGAGGAGAAATGTGGCCACTCCTTCCATTGCGCCGATTCCTTCAGTAATGGTCAAACTTTGGTTTAGACTGTACACAAACAGTGCCTGTGCGGAAATCAGCAAAACAACATAACCTATGATCATTGCCCAAAACCGATTCGTGATTTGTCCTAAACCTTCATCTACCAAAGAATGAAGAAATGGGAAAAAGAGGAATGCCATTAGAACAAAAATAAGCTGACGATAAGCAATAAATTCAATTGCAGAAATTCTGTTTCGGATGTTTGCGGTAAACAGGTTTGCCAACGCCCAAAACACCATAGTCAGGACAAACCATTTAACTCCTTTCCCTTGGAAAAGAAATACTTCCTTTAAAGACAGAGTTTCATCCCAAGAGACTATGAGTGCTCCTACAAGAGTTGCGGCGATTAGCAGATAAATTTCAATTGGGTAACGTTCTTGCAGGAAGATAAAGGCCAACGGGATGTTGATGACAAGCCTTGAAGAAAGGAAAATGCCTCCAACAGAAGCATTTCCTTTTGAAAAGCCGATTATCAGGCAAATGAATCCTACAAATCCCAACAGGGTTGCAGTCAAGAATGTTAGGGCTACTGACAGATCCGTAATGGCAGGATTGAATACTCGTTGTTCTATCAGATACAAAGAAAAAAACGCAAGAGGGGCTGCGAGTACAGATTGAATGACGAAGAAGCTGTATGGCCCTCCGACATCTGGAATCAAAAGCTTTGCCAAAACAGACGTTCCTGCAAAAAAAATTATTGCAAGTATTGCACTCCAGATAAAAATTTCCACAAGGTCTTTCAATATCAAAGCCTATTTAGTTTATCTTTTAGGCTGTTTCCTCAAAGTCGATTTTGATGTGAACCTTACCAACAGTCTTTCTTAATTCGTAATACCTATGTGCTTCAGACAATTTTGCAATAGGATATGAAACGTCAATTATTGATTTCATCTTCCCCTTGGAGACCATGTTTTGAAGAATATCAAGATCTTCTGTGTTATAGGTTTGATTGAAGGATCTGATTTTTTTGGAACGGAACCTATTCCCACCTACTCGTGAAAACATCCCCAATATCGACATATTTGGCGATCCTGCGTTTACAAATCTTCCTTCAGGCTTAAGGGCTTTGCTCCATTTTTTCAATGGGATACGTCCAACGCAGTCAAAAACGATGTCATATTTGGTGTCTTCTGCTGTAAAATCTCGTTTGGTGTAGTCAATGAAATCATCTGCGCCAATATCCCTGACAATTTGTTCATTTTTTCCACTTGCTACTCCTGTAACATGTGTGCCATAATATTTTGCAATTTGAACTCCAAATGTTCCCAGGCCACTGGATGCACCATAAATCAGAACATCTTGATTTTGTTTAATCTCTCCTGCATTCCGTAATCCTTGCAATGAAGAAAGTGCTGACATGGGCATCACACCTGCTTCTTCAAATGAAATCTTTTCATTCAACTTTGCAAGGTTCTTTGGCTTTGCTCTTGCATATTCCGCATGAGCACCTCCCCCAACTCCACCAAACACTCGATCTCCCGGTACCAAATCTGTCACATTGTCGCCAACCTTGACGATTTCTCCTGCAACATCCCATCCCAAAACTTCCATTTTCGGCCTTCTTATTCCTGTTACAAACCTGGACATCCCAAAAAAAGCGGTTATCCCCGATCGAAAAAAAATGTCTGGTGTGTTAATAGACGAGGAGTGGATTTTGACTAATACCTCGTCATCTTTGATGGAAGGTGTGGAAACCTGTTTGAGATTGAATATGTCTGGTGAACCATAACGATCATACGTCATGGCCCACATGTTGTGTTCATATGACATGCTGATCAGCATCAACTGAGAAAAATATAAACCATTGTGTCTGAAACCATTGTTTTTCTCTACTTTAACTTGTAATTTGGCCTCTAAAGATATTACATTGTGGTTCGACATGAAAAATTGCAGAATAGTCCATTAGATGACAAAAATCTCATGCCAGAGGGTGAAAGCCATCCGATTTTACCAAGAGCGATATGTTGTGTTTAGGAATAAAACCTACAATGTTATCCCCATTCCGTGCAACGAATACACCTAAAGGGTATTCAGTAAACATAGGACGCAACCCGAGGATAGTGTTGTTGTCTTTCCACACAGTTGGCAGACCACTTCGGCCTTTCTTTCCTTCCAATCTAAGAAGTGTGATGGCATAGTAGGGAGGAAATGGAAGCGAACAAAGAGCAAAAGCTTTCACAAGTTCCCCATACTTCTTTTCAAATTCGGCAATGAGATTTTTGTAGAATTCAAGTCTCGACTTGTCTGGAGGCTTAGATGAATAAAGTTCAAAGAATTCATTCCGGTTTTTCTCAACCAATGTTTGTCCAATTGTGTCCAACCGAGCATTGAACTTTCTGAAATCAGCTTTTTGTGTTTCATTTGCCTGAAAAATGGAATTGATATGTTCTTGGGACGTACAATAGAGCAAGTTAATGTTACCTAATTTCAATGATGGAAAGGGAAGATCTGTCAAACCAATTTTACCAATTTCTGCCTGTGGGGGAAGAACCAGTCGGTTCTGTTCAATTTGCATTTGAAGTGAATCGCGAAGTTGAAACGCCATTCCTTCACCATTGAAGACAACATTGGAGAGTATTATGAATGTCACATCGACATCTTTCAAGTACATAGCATCTGCATTTACACCCAAGGTTGATCCTCCATCATGTGTGACAACTGTTCCCAAAGGAGTTTCCACAATATCCCATCCATACCCATAACTTTCCATTTGCGGAGAAATCATTGCGTCCAATGATTCAGAAGACAAAATCTCTCCCTTGAAGAGGGCTTGCATCCATTTGAACAAACTTGAAGCAGACAGGCAAACTCCTCCGTTACCGAGAATTCCCCAATAGGGCCGTTCATAAGAACCGGGCCATTCCATTATTGAACCCGTTCGCTCACCCTCTACATAATATGACACTGAATTGTTCTTTGTCCACTTTGGATCACCAAACCATCCGGCCATGTCTATTCCTACTGAATTCAACAAACCCATCAGGATTTTCTGATATGGTTTGCCATAAGCCTTCTCAAGAATGATTGCCAAGAGTGAGTACCCCATATTGGAATATGAGAATTGCTCCCCAGGATTGAATTTCAATCCTTTTTCTGCAACTTTGCGAATGAAATCTGAGGTCGGCACGTACTCAAAATCGTCGACTACGTCATGGACACCTGAACTGTGTGTAAGCAAATGATGAATTGTTATTTCTTTCATTTTTTTGTTGAATTCAGGAAAGAATTCTTTGATCCTGTCATGTACATTCAACAGTCCATTGTCAGCAGCCCGAAGAATCAAGGCAGCAGTGAACTGTTTGGATATGGATCCGATGCTCAGGACAGTATCTTCAGCCATTGGTAGATGTTCCTCAAAATTTCTGTAACCCAAAGCAAGGTTGTATCGGACATCATCTCCTTTTGCAATCAGAACTTGTCCTGAGAAACCGAAAGCACCCAACCTTTTTGAATAGGTGCCAAAATGATCTATAAGTTTGTCTATGTCTTTATGCGCCATAAGTACCACACCATGATACCAATTGAAGTATCATAACAAGGTACTTATACTTTTCCTTAGAAGATAAAATATGGATCGATGGTTCGATCATGAAGAGACTGAGAAGGCCTACAAAGCCAGATTGGATTACATGGAAATGATTTCCGATGTCACCAGATGGCCTTCAACTGCAAAGGCGATGGTTTATTTGACAATCTATGGTCAGTTGGACACAAATGAACTCAAAGATCTTTTGGGATTAAAAGGTGAAAAATCAATTTTTCGGACGCTCCGTCCTTTGATCCAAGCAGGGTTTGTGAAAAAAACAAATTCAGGCAAGTTTCAAATTACTGGTCTGACAATTCATGATCCAGTGTTTTCAGAAGGATTCATCAGATATTTGGTTTCAAAAAACAAGTTACAGATATTGGCGGACTATTTGGCGAATGCCAACAAGGCATCCAATGCATTTATTGAAGTGACTACTGAATTGTTACACTCGAAAATAATGGAGCAGGGGCACAGGACAGCATCATTCTTGAAAAACGCAAGATTCTTGGAGATGATTTTTTCAGGAGAAAACATGGACAAGATAAAGGAACTGACTGAAAATTATATTGCCGAATTGAAGAAACTGACCATTCGCCCTGTTCCAGGAAATCCCGTCAGCATGCCTGCTTCGATCTATCTGACACTGATGCCATTGGGTTAATGAACATTTTTGCGTATAGGAATAATTATACGCATTGTAAAACCACAAATCTATTCCGAAATATAATTTTGGCATAATCTTCAACAATTTCAAGAAGCGTTTTTAGAACATTTCCAATGGAAAATCTTCCTTCTTGAAAACCTTCAATCATTTCTGTCAGAAAGTTTTCGTTTGAGCTAATGAACAGAGTTCTTTTTTCATTAATTTCACCTGCATTTTATTGAAAGTCCATGTCTTTTTCATATAAAATGCTTGGAGTCAAATCAGCAAAATCGCCCCAATTCATTCCATTGGGGAAGGTAACGGGAGGCAATCCATGGTAATGCCTATAGAGAATTATCATTGCTCCGTGATGCATTCCATGGTTATATGATCGGATCATGATCCATGGGATTGAAGGACTTGGTTTCTCCGAATCTTTCCAGTAAACATTTTCCTTGTCCTCCAGAAGTTTCCGAAACGCATTGAGCTGGTTCTGCAAAACTTCAAAGAAATGAGGCAGGGATTTGACAGAACTGCTAAACTCAAACGGTGTTCCTCGTCTTTTCATCCACCAGCCTGAGGTACCACCGACATGTTTCAGGAGAGTCATTGGACTTTTTGCTTGCCCTATTGAAGTTTCAAGATGTTCTTCTGGAAAACCATCAAGGATTCCCTTGAAGTATTTAATGAGATATTCAAATGAAGTCAAAGCATGATATTTGAGAATTTCACTCACAAATTGGACTTGAAGCTTCTGCATAAAAATGATTTGTCTTGGGTTCGGAACTGCCCTGATTAGAGAAACAATACAATGATAATTCCAGCCCGTGGGCAATAAGGTTAAATCAAGCAATCAATTTTGCTTGTTATGGATGAAATTCC
>JALUTL010000026.1:0-567 GCA_027016475.1 Candidatus Heimdallarchaeota archaeon | reverse complement strand
AAAGGCAGTTTCTGCGTTACTTGCGGAATTGCATGAAGAAATCCCTCCGTCCAAAAGGGACAAGGTAGAAAACGGTGTTTTCAAATTTTTGCATGCCAAAAAATATTTGACTGATGATGATATACTGGCTTTGATTACATAGCTCTTGACCTGAAAATTCCAATTAAGGCAGGTATTGCAATTACAACTCCCAGTCCAATCAATGCAAGGTAAAAATTCATGTTTGCTTGCAAACTTTCTGGAGAATATCTGATTACTTGAGATCGCGTTATGCTCATCGTACCGTTGATGTCCAACTGATTTGTCTGGTTGGATGTTTCTGATACGAGAACAGCATCGAGTATTAAATCAACTGATTCAAGTCCTCCATCAGTCTTATTGTAAGCAACGGCCAGTTCCAATTCTGTTGACGTGAGATTTGCTTCCCCAAAGAACCCGAGGTCAATGATGCTTGCGTTAAGAATACCTGAAATGAAGTCCAAACCAACATTCAAGCCGGAAAATCCGAATAAGCCTTTCAAAACGATTTGAGTTTCTTGATCAAGGCCTGAAAAGTCTGTTTCAATC
>JALUTL010000025.1 GCA_027016475.1 Candidatus Heimdallarchaeota archaeon | reverse complement strand
ATTCATTACTGTCGGAAAGGATAAATTCATTAAGCTTATCGATTCCTGAAGCAATCGCATTGGCTTGTTGAATTACATTTTTTCTTTCAGTATTCCAAATGTCCACAATTTTTTGGCAAAGCTGAAGGAATGAAGGAAGACCATGTTTGGGCCTATTGGGAAAGTAGGTTCCAAGGAATATGGGCTTTCCATCAGGTGTCAGCCATACTGAAAGCGGCCATCCACCTCCTCTCCTGTTTACAATTTGATACAGTTCTTGGTAGATCTTGTCTACCCCTGGATATTCTTCCCTGTCCACTTTTATACTAATGAAGTGCTTGTTGAGAAAATTAGCCACTTCATTGTCCTCAAAGCTTTCCCTAGCCATTACATGGCACCAATGACAGGAGCTGTATCCTATGGAAATAAAAATCAATTTGCCCTGTTTTTTTGCCTCGTCAAGAGCTTCTCTACAATATGGCCACCAATCGATTGGATTGTTTCGATGCTGAAGGAGATAGGGGCTGGTTTCTTTTGCAAGACGGTTACCCATATTTGAGAACTGATGCCATCAACTATTAATATTTCCTTGAGGGGATTCTACAAAATTATTTCAATATGCCTTGCATGAAGACTTATCCTTGTAGGTATCCTTATAATATACCTTAGTATTTCAAATGTGCAGAAAAGATGAGCCGACATGAGGATAAAGTGGAAAGACCGGATCATTATAGGTGTTTGGATTGCTTCCACAAATTTAATGATGCCCTTCTCGAAAAGGAAAAAATTGGGGAATACTACGCCGCCCTTGCCCGATGCCCAAAATGTCGTTCCAGCAACATAAAAATCTCGTGGTGGAAGAAACAGAAAGTACATTGAAATTTTATCGCTGTAAAACAAAAGCTTATGTAACGTAGATCCCAAAACAAACTATGTTGGAATTGGAAAGGGATAAAGGAGTCAAGCAAGCAACGGACATCCTAACTGTGGAAGACTTTGACGCAGTGGAGTTCTATGTTGGAAACGCATATCAGGCTGCATACTACTACCAACATGCATTGGGATTCAGACCTGTTGCTTGGTCCAGTCTTAAAACAGGCAATAGGTTCTATGCATCCTATGTCATGCAGCAGGGAAATGCCAAAATCATACTGACCGCACCGTACCATCCTGCAAGTGAAATTGCGGCCCATCATTTGGCCCATGGCGATGGTGCAAAAGCCATCGGCTTGACAGTAAGGGATGTTGAAGTCGCATGGGAGAATGCATTGGAAAGAGGGGCGAAAGGCCTTCAACCACCGACTGAATTGAAGGACGATTATGGCAATGTCCGGGTGGCCACTATTGCAACATATGGAGATGTCATCCACCGTTTCATTGAAAGGGACGGGTATGACGGAATCTACCTGCCGGGATATGTGCCATATAAACCTCCCGTTGAGACACCAGAGGAAGGTGTTACAAGAATAGACCACATTGTGGGGAATGTCAACTGGCATCAAATGGATCCGACAGTCCAGTTCTATCATGAGGTTTTCGGCTTTGATACGTTCATTGAATTCTCTGAAAACGACATAGCAACTAAATATTCTGCTTTAAGATCCAAGGTTGTCAGAAACTACAACAACAAAGTCAAAATGCCTATCAATGAACCCGCCAAAGGGTTGAAGATGTCACAGATAGAGGAATACATAAACTATTACCATGGGGCCGGAGTACAGCACATTGCATTGAGTACTGACAATATTGTAGAAACAGTGAAAAGCATGAGGGGCCGAGGCGTTGAATTCATCCGTGTGCCACAGGCATATTATCACAATTTGGCCGAAAGAGTTGGTGAAATTGATGAGGATATCAATGAATTGGCAAAGCATGGTATACTTGTTGACAGGGATGACAAAGGGTACCTGCTGCAATTGTTTACTAGACCCATACAGGATCGTCCCACATTCTTCTTTGAGATTATTCAAAGAAAAGGAAGTGAAGGATTCGGCAAAGGCAACTTTCAAGCCTTGTTTGAAGCTATTGAGAG
>JALUTL010000024.1 GCA_027016475.1 Candidatus Heimdallarchaeota archaeon | reverse complement strand
CATCACTTCCATCTCCAAGGAAATTCTGCATCTCAAGTTTTTCTTAGCTGTCCACAGCAGTGACTTCAACTCCGATGTTCATGAGTAACTGAACAGCAAATGTGCCAATTACTCTTCCTGTCCCATTCACGAGTACTTCATCTCCTTCAGAAAAATCTCCCATTCGGACAAAGGAAAGGGCGTTTATTCTTCCCAAAGGCAAGATTCCGCATCTTCCATGCAGACATTTTCTGGAATCTTTGCAATCATGCAATTCTTTGGTTTCGGATGAATTCGGCATAGGCTCCCATTGTCTAATCAGTACCGCCGACAACCCGGTCTCCGACCTTGAATTCATTTACTTCGGGTTCCACTTCAACCACCTTTCCTGCGAAATCTTGGCCGCTCACCTTGTTTCTCGGCCTCCTGATCCAAAAAACAAAACGGATGGGTATCCAGATCCAATAGGGAAAGGTGAAGCTTTTTATTTCACAGTCTTCCATGGAAATAGTACGTGACTCAATCTTAATAAGGACTTCATCAGCTTTCGGGACAGGAGGTTCCACCTCCACCATGACAAGAACTTAGGGCGAACCATATTTTGTACATAAAACTGCCTGCATTACAACTGCCATGCATTTCAAAGATTAAAAGGGGCCACCTAAAGGATAAAACCCTTTTTTGGCCATTGCATGTTAAGTAAATCCAACCCCGAAAAAGAAGCGTAGTCGAACCCATTTTCATGAAGTGCATTATGTGGATCCAATCAACGAAAACTGAAACGGGTTCCTTGAATATGGTTTCAGTAAGATGATCGGAAATTATGGCTCTCTAATCTGTAACTGCAAATAGATGGGGATGGTAATCCCTTCTTTTCAGATGTTTCCACGAGATATCGACTTTCAGGAATTGGTTCAAGCCTTGCTCTTCTCCAGTAGCACAAAGGAAAACATAATAAGGATTGATAAGCCAATTGCCATTTTCAAGAGATTAGAATAATTGATATAATAGTTTAGGGTTCGATTGATGCCTTTAGAATCACAAATCCTGCCAACATCTCTACAGAACCCGGAAATTCATAAGAATAAGGGATAATGTTGTATTCTTTCGCCCTAACAGGCCTATATCTTTCGAAGTCAACTTACTGTCCGTCATAGATCACCATTGGCGGAAAGTGGCGATGGAATCATGATGGCGGAAAACCGAACTTCTGATTTGTGTATCGTTACTAAAGAACCCTTCAAGATCGTATCCATAATATCCTGAGGAATTGTTAGGGATCTAAAGTTGTAGTATTCAATGCCTTCGAAGGGAAGGTAATCATAAAGTAACTAAAGAAATCCTTCCTCTATGAATGCCCTCCGGACAGAAGGTATTGTGAGATTAATTGCATCTACCTGCGATAGATCCTTCAACTCGTACTTGACCCGCGAGAGAAGATGTTGGAATAGACGAAGTTTCCTCCCACGTTTTCTGGAAGGTAATAACGCTCGATTGTATATAGGGCAGAGGCTTTGGTAAACCCCAACCTTCTCATATGAAATTTTTATTTTACTATTGTCCTCAAATATTTCCCATAATCTGACTTATTCTGCTTGTCTGCAAGAGCCAAAAGCTGTTCCTTATCAATAAAACCTTTTCTGAATGCAATCTCCTCTGGTGATGCAATCAATATTCTTTGTCGGGATTGTATGGCTTCCACGAAGTTTGCAGCTTGAAGTAGCCCGTGTGGTGTTCCTGTATCCAGCCACGCCACTCCACGACCCAATATTTCCACATAAAGCTTCTTTTTTTCTAGATATTTGATGTTTAGATCAGTGATCTCCAACTCTCCACGAGCGGAAGGAGTTAATTCTTTTGCCAACTCAACGGCTTCTTGATCATAGAAATAAAACCCTGGAATTGCGTAATTGCTCTTTGGTTTTTTTGGCTTTTCTTCTAATGAAATAACTTTGCGAGTTTCATCAAACTCAACTACTCCGAATTCGACTGGATTGTTTACATAGTAACCGAAAATTGTTGCTCCTCCCCTACGAGTTGCAACTTTTGAAAAAACTTCAGATAAAGAGGCACCATAAAAAAAATTGTCACCAAGAATCAACGCAACATGGTCTCCATCAATAAATTCTTCTCCCAAAATCAATGCTTCAGCAATTCCCCTTGGACGCCTTTGTTCGGAATAACTAAACTTGACCCCAAACTGACTGCCGTCTCCCAACAATTTTTGATATAGGGGAACGCTTTGAGGGTCTGAAATGATCAAAATGTCCTGAATATTTGAAAGCAATAAGGAAGACAATGAATAATATATCATGGGTTTGTCATAAATCGGTAGGAGATGTTTGGAGACAGCAAAAGTAGTGGGATATAATCGAGTCCCTGATCCTCCTGCTAAAATGATTCCTTTCATACGTTCCAAATTGCCCTAGCATTTTAAATTTAATCGAAGTGTTTTCAGACTTTGAGAAAAGGTCTGGTAAATGAAAACAGTGATTAATTTTCAGTTCTGTATACAGTAGAATCAAATTGGTTTACTAAATCGATAATTAAACAATTTATGCTGTTTCTATTCTTTAGTTCCATCAAGGAATCCACCAAATCTATTTCAGAAGAGCTTTACATAAGATTATTTCTGTATCCTTCCGAATGATTTTATTTTATCGATATCATGTTTCAACTATGAGAATTTTGGTCACTGGTGCAGGTGGTTATATCGGTTCTACACTTGTTCCGTTGCTTTTGGAACTAGGATATGATGTTATTGCTTTAGACAGGTTCTATTTTGGTGAAGACAAACTTCCTCATGATAATTCGCAGTTAAAATTGCTGAAGGCTGACATCAGAACCGTAACGAAACAGGAACTAACGCAATTTGGACAAATTGATGCGACCATCGATTTGGCAGCACTATCAAATGACCCGATAGGTGAAATGGATTCAACGCTTACAAACTCAATCAACCATCTTGGTAGAATGAGAATTTGTTCTCTCTCAAAAAGCTTAGGTGTGAAACAATATATCTTGCCCTCATCTTGTAGTATTTACGGTTTCCAGGATTATATAGTTGATGAAACATCCAAGGTAAACCCATTGACGACATATGCATTGGCAAATTACAAAGCAGAGTTGGATACATTGGCTCTTGCCGATGATTCATATTGTGTAACTGTCATACGGCAAGCAACTGTATACGGATATTCAAGAAGGATGAGATTTGATTTGGCCATCAATGGTATGGTAAGGGCCTTCTATAAGGATGGAACTGTCAAGATTATGAGAGATGGATCACAATGGAGACCGTTTATCCACGTTAAAGATACTTCTTCGATAATGGCGAAGCTCCTTGAATGGGATGACAAAGATATGATCAATAGAGAAACGTTCAATGCAGGATTTGATGAACAAAATTACCAAATATTTGATCTGGCAAAGCGAGTTGCTGTTGGAATTGGTGTTGACTTCAACTATGAATGGTACGGTGACCCAGATATTCGTTCCTATAGAGTAAGTTTTCAAAAAATCAAAAAGGTTCTTAACATTTCTCCTTTAATGAATGCTGAAAAAGGTGCAAAAGAAATTTGGGAGAAGTTAGAAAGCAAAGAACTTGATCCTGATGATCCACAATTCATCACGATTCAATGGTACAAAAAATTAATTCAAAATGGTGAAACACTGTGAAGAAGATCGCGATTATTGGATCAAATGGTCAATTGGGTCAAGATTTAGTTAGGCATTTGAGAAGAAATCATGAAGTATTGCCATTTACTCGTAATGATGTTGACATCACATCTAGACAGTCTGTCGAAAAAATATTTGCTTTGTATGATTTTGATATCCTTATAACAACTGCTGCTTTCCATAAGACTGATGAGTGTGAAATCAATCCTGAGATGTCGTTTTTAGTAAATTCCATCGGGACTAAGTATCTTTCGGAAAATGCCAAAAAATATGACAAGAAATTGTTTTACATCAGCACCGACTATGTATTTGATGGGTTGACTCAAGAACCATATACGGAAACATCCATGCCTAACCCAATAAACATATATGGTATATCAAAACTTGCAGGTGAAAAAATAGTACGTAATTATCTAGGGGATAATGGCTATATAATACGGGTTTCCTCTTTGTTTGGAAAAGCTGTATCGACCAATAAACAAACAAACTTTGTTTATACCATGCTCAAGCTTGCTCAGACTAATCCTGAATTGAAGGTCATTTCCGATATCCGTATGTCTCCTACCTATACTGTGGATGCTGCTTCTTACATCGAAAAAATTATTTCAAAGGGCATGGTTGGAGGGATTTTTCATGGATCAAACCAAGGTGACTGTTCATGGTATGAATTCGCAAAAACAATTTTTGAGATAATTGATTATGATGTTGCTGTTCTTCCATTCAGTCATAAAGAATTTCTTACCGTGGCTCGAAGCCCATTAAACTCCTCTTTGAGCACCAAATATTCTGAATTGGCGTCCCCTCATTGGAAAGATGGATTGAAACGATTTTTGCAAGAAATACAGATTGAATAAAAGCCTTTCCAAATCATGGATGTACAAGAATGAAAATTATATTGGAACCCAGCTTAAAAATCTAAATTTATGTCTCGAAGGTACGGGAGATTTTTGTCTTTATTTGATACAATTGCCTCACTTTTATTAAGCGGCCAATTAACACTGATGTCCGGATCATCCCACCTTATCCCTCCGTCCAACTCAGGTGAATATTCATGTGTAACTTTGTACAGCAATTCTGTGTTTTCTTCCAAGGCGCAAATCCCATGCCCAAAGCCAGGTGGAACCCAAAGCATCTTACGATTTTCTGCCGAAAGCACTACTCCAACCCACTTTTTGTATGTAGGTGATTGTTTACGAAGATCAACTGCAACATCAAAAAGTTTCCCGTGAGTTACACGTACAAGCTTTCCTTGCGCCATAGGTTCTCTCTGAAAATGGATTCCCCTGATGACTCCTTTTTTTGACAACGAATGATTGTCCTGCACAAAGTCAAAATCAATCCCGTTTTTCTTAAATTCTGAAGACTTGTAGGTCTCCATGAAAAATCCTCTTTCGTCGTCAAAAGATTTGGGAGTAATTACTATGACTTCAGGAATTTCCGTTCGTTCAAAATGAAATGGCATACCCTTTATTTTTCATTGACAATTTCAATTTTACTCAAAATTCACTTGCAATGCACACCCTTTCGATCAAACGCAAGTACTCTATTGTAACACAACTCAATGAACATCATTTACTTATTTTGTTAATCATTCAATAACTTGTTTCTTAGATCAATCCTTTAAAAGGAACCAATCATATATGTTGGTTGTGTAGATTTCCAATGTTTCTCCTTTGCGAATTATGCCCCATTTCTTGTTGTCATAGAGTGCACCAGGAATTGATGTAAGTTGCGGATTGCTTCCAACACTCAGCACTCTCAATGAATCAGGGAGTTCTGGAAGAAATTGCCAAAGACTTCCCCATAAAACAAATTCTGACAATGCATTGAGGCTTGACAAATCATGAGGTTGTCTAATAGGCACCGGGTAGTTTGTGCCTCTAAAAATTATCCTTTCAATATGCCTGAGCCTTTCCAACCCAATGAATTTGATGGCGGATCGAATGTTTTCCAAATCCAGCACTTTCAGTTTGGGAAACAAAAATGAAAGATCCTTTTCGCTGCAATAGACTATTGCATTTGTCAGGCTCAAGGAGGTCATGCTGGAAAACTGTACTCCTTTTTCTATCGTGATCCTTCCTTGCTTCATATCAAATGTCATGACAGATGGCAGGGACACAATGATTTGGACATCACTGTTTTCCGCGTTGATTGATCGCAAATTTTGCAGACTTGTACTTATTGTCACATTTGATCTCCAGCATCCTATCGTTTCCAACAAGCTGAATTCAGAATCAATCTTAACACTTGAATTCATGGTTCTGAGGTGCACCAATCCAGGAATGGGAACCATCCTCATTTGTGTATTCAACAGTTCCATTTTGCTGATCTGTTCTACATCTCCATCCAAACTGATCTGACCGCTGTTTATCGACAACTCTTCAATGTCTCGAACATCTGACAATGAAACATTCTGGCCTTGGAAGGAGAGGGATCTGATCTTGGAAAGGTTCCTGCACTCCAGATGTTCAATGGCATGCCCTACAAAAATTCTTTCCAGATTATGGAGATTGCTCAAACGCACGTTGCAATTGGAGAAAGTAGTCAACCACAGATATTCCAAGTTTGGTAGATCTTTGATTGTTAAGTCTCCTGAGAAATTGCGGAGGTTCATGATCTCAAGCTTCGGCAGGGCAGGGACCTCGATATCCGAGACCATATCCAGCTCTAGCCGGCGTAAAACGTTCATGTCCTGTGGAATGGAAAGATGCTTCAGCGAGCCGGAAAAAACGAATTCCTCCAGAATGGGAAAATCTCGAAGCTTGAATTCAATTTCTGAAACGCCTAGGTATTGGTGAAAATTGATGACCATTTTTTGGAGAACGGTTTGAGGCTCAATAGTAAGTTTCTCAGCCCCGAAAATCTCCAAATGCTTCAGGTTTGGCAATCGTGGAACGAAGACGCTCTTTACCTTTTCAAACTTCAACTCTTCCAGTTGCTCCGACATCGGAATTGCCACAGTATTTACATCTGTTTTCACATGCAGGATTTTCAAAGCGGGCTGGTCTTCTATATGCACTCCATTTACATTTGCCAACCTTAAGTGCCTCAAGGATTTGAACGTAGGTATAATTGGATTTGTGACATTTGAATCGATCAAGAGCTCTTGCAAAGAATCGAAAGGCTCAAAGACCAAGGTTCGAATGTTCCCATTCAGACACAGAAGCTTCAAGCCGTGGCACTTTCGAATTTTAACGGATGATACGCCACGAAAATGCACGTGCATCTCTTGGAGCCCATTTTGCTTGAATAGTTGCATATCAAATTCAGTAATGTGCTCATAAATATGCAGATGAAGAACCTTAATGGATTTGATATTTGGAAGTTCCTGCAACGACACAGAATCAACTGAAATATCCAGTAATGCCAAGGAACCTAAATCCTCCAAAAATGGCGGCATAGAATTTAGTCTCCCGGTGAATTTGAGACCAACGATTGCCCCTTCATTATTCAGGAACACATTGAACAAAGGATCCTTAATTGCTGATACAATTTCCAACCCTTTCACGTTGTATTCTTTCAACATATTCATCAGTTTTTTTCCTTTTCTCAAATAAAAAGCAGGTTCTCCTCTTTTTACACGAATGTCCATGAGCCGCATTGTCATTATCAGCTGTTCCAGCTTGAGATAGTCATCAGACTTGACAGGATTCGCTACAGCTTGCCCTGTATCCTCGGCTATCAGCATTCGGTAATAATCCATTGCCTAAAAATAGGTATTCTCATAGAAATAAGTTCCTATCCGAGAAAGAAAAGGGACAGTCATTTTTCATTCAATGAAGTTCCTTTAAAAACAGTGAATCCGCTTCATAAAGGCCAGTATTAGTCGATCTTCTAACCGACTGTTTTAAATCGTGGGTTGTCAAATTTGAATTCAATGACAGAAAAAATTCTGTTCATTCATGGAGCATGGGTAACACCCAAATGCTGGGACAAGTTTATCCCCTTTTTTCAGGAATTGGGATATGAGTGTGTTGCTCCACCTTGGCCATACAAAGATCGATCCATAGAAGAATTGAACAAATCGCCAGATTCTGGCTTGGCATCAATTGGCATACAAACGATTCTTGCGACGTATGAAGAAATCCTCAAACAAGACAAAAACCAACCCATTTTGATAGGACATTCATATGGTGGGCTAATTACCCAAATGTTGCTTGACAGAGGGTATGGCAAGGCGGGGATTGCAATCAACTCTGCCCCTCCAAAAGGGATACTTCCGTTTTACCCCTCAGTTCTTAGATCCACCTTTTGGATTGTCAAAAACCCATTTAGATCAAAAAGAATCATCAAAATCTCACAAAAATCGTTCAGCTATGCATTTCTCCACACCATACCAAAGGCCGAGCAGGAAGAAATATACCTGAACTATGTCGTTCCAGAAACACCATTCATTTTCTACGAATCAGCCACTTCATTGTTCCATAACAGGATCAAGGTGAACTTTGCAAACAAAACCCGAAACCCATTGCTTCTCATTGCTGGTGAAAAGGACAAAATTGTTCCTTACAAGATGAACAAGAAGAACTTTCTCAAATACCAGAAAACTACTGCAATTACTGATTTCAAACTGTTTCCTGATAGAACACACTGGATTATCGGACAGGAAGGTTGGCGAGAAGTAGCTGAATATATCCACAATTGGATCAAAAAAACCCTTCACCAGTCATCAGAAGAAGGGATTCCTCCTCAATAATGCCCATATTGGAGCCGAAACCATGTAAACGATGTCTACTCGTTAACAATTGAGGAAACGAGCTCATCACATGCAAGCTTTGCAGGTAGACTACAACGAACTCATATCAAAAATTATCAAAAAGCAGAACCTGACCTACAATGAAGCGTACCAAGGTATGGTGGGGATGGTGTCTGCACAGTTTAGCCCACCCCAAATGGCTGCCATCCTTACGTCCTTGACGTGCAAAGGTGAAACTCCCGAAGAAATTGCAGGATTCTCTCAGGCGATGCTCGACCACGCAAAAAAAATAACATACTCCGGAAACAAACCTGTTATTGACATTGTTGGTACTGGCGGTGCACCATTCAAGACCTTCAATGTATCAACAACCGCTTCTTTTATTGCTCCACTTTTTGATGTAGCAGTTGCAAAGCATGGAAACAGGAGCACAACGAGTATGTCTGGCTCGGCAGACCTATTGGAAGCTCTTGGGGTCAACATCATGATGTCACCTACAAAAGCACAACAATGCCTGGAAACAATAGGACTCACCTTCATGTTCGCACCTACATACCATCCAGCGATGAAAAATGTTGTACCTGTCAGAAAGGAACTCCAGTTCAGAACCATCTTCAACCTATTGGGACCGCTTACAAACCCATGCCAAGTCAAAAGACAGTTGACTGGTGTTTTCAGAGAAGATCTTCTGCTGCCCATTGCTGAGTCACTTAAAGCTAGAAATTACGCCAGAACTGCTCTTGTTCACAGCTCACTTGGTGCAGATGAAATAACTACAGCAGGTACGACATCGGTGGTCGAGCTCAACAGAGGCGAAATCAGTCAGTATTCCGTGGATTCATCATCATTTGGATTCCCTCCTGCAAATCCAAAAGAACTTGGTAATCTTCCGCCATTACAGGCTGCTAAGGAGACAATCAAAATTTTGTCCGGAGAACCATCTCCCAGAGCTGATTTCGTTGTCGCAAATGCTGCCATGGCTTTGAAAACCGCAGACAGATTTGAAGACCTCAAAGAAGGTGCTGTGGCCATCAAAGACATGCTTCAGACAGGTAAGGCTTTGGATCTCCTCACTGACTTCGTCAAACTGTCTGGAGGAGATGAAGAGCAATTGCAGAACATCATGGGTTGAAATCATGGCCATACTCGACACAATTGTTGACAACACCCGTTCACTGATCCGTAGTGGTTACTATCGCCCTTGTCCTGTTGACATGCATGTTCCTTCACTTCGAAACATCCTCTCCAAAGCGTTTTCAATTGTTGCAGAGCTGAAGCCAAAGTCTCCGACCTCCCAAAATCCTTATTTTGCCTCATCCGAAGTGCAGATCCGCTTGACATCCATGACAACATTTGCCGACGCCTTCTCCATTCTGACTGAGCCGACCTTTTTCTATGGAAATGTTGAGTACCTCATTCATGCAGTCCAATTCAATAAACCTCTGCTGATGAAAGACTTCATTGTCGACCCTAGCCAGATCCTGTCAGCACCAAAGGGTTCCGCTGTCCTTCTCATAAAAAAAATCCTTACATGGGATGAAGTAGATGCAATAGTCCAGTTTGCACATCAGCACGGATATGAAACCCTTCTCGAAATCGACAACAAAAGTGACTTTGTGGAGGCAGATAAAACTGATACTGACATTATCGGAATAAACAACAGAAATCTTGAGACTATGGAACTTACAATTGGACTTGATCAGACCCTTGTCCACAATATGAAACCAAATGTTCCAATTGTAGGGCTCTCTGGTTACCAAACACCACTCCAGATTGAAGCAGCCAAGTCCTCAGGTTTAAACGGAATAGTGATTGGCACCGCCCTGTCCAAAATGAACATCAATCAGCTCCAGTGTTTTCTTGATCCTCTATGAATAACTATGTCCAAAAATCCATTCGGGCATATTGGAACTTGAAGCCAATCTTGGAGAAAAAATGGAAAGAATCAAGGCTTATTGCAAAAGTATGAATGCTGAATCCCCTTTCGTCAACCCATTTCCTTAGATAGTTGGACACCAATCGTTGTCCAATACCAATTCTTCTGTAGTCTGGATGGACATAAATGGTCTCAAGAACAACTGACTTTTTTTTCGGGTCAAATTCGTCTGATGTTACATAACCGACAAGCACCCCTTCAGTTTCTGCAACCAACACAAGCCATTTGTCCTGCTTCTGTAAAGGTGCAAACACTTCTTCAGCCGTGTCAACAGTCTAACCTGTGTCTTTCGCTTCTCTCTTACATTCAGTTCGGAAAGCTTTTCAAGTTCAGAATAATCTCCTTCTTCGGCAGGACGGACAGGAATCATACTTTCTCTCCTCATCTGAAAATTATTAGATTTGTGACTCTGTCTTGGTTTGCGTATAGTACGCACTATGCGTAAAGGAACTCTATTGAGAATTCAAACGGATTCATCAAGAAACCTTATTACTAACAATTGACTATATCGATGGTAACCATGACAGATTGACTCTGCAAGAAGAACATCTTTCATCATTCATTAACCACATCCTGATATGTTGGCCATGAACTGGTGACCAGCAGCACTTAAGGACAAATACATCCTCTGCTGCCGCATTTCGGCATATTAGACATGACCTGTCCAAAGTTGCAACCCCCAAACGCCTGGCCTCATCAGGAGTCAACAAATAGTCCGCGTACCTTCTGTTAAGGAAACTTTCAACCAGCTCATTCAATTGAGCAAAGCTGTTCATGGCTGAAGTTAACTGCGACAGATCCTCTTGTGTCCTTAGGATTGTCAATGACCTGAAATCTATGGTTTTTGTGTAATTGAGAACCGCATGTATTGCCTCCAGACTCTTCGGGTCTGTAAGAAGCCTTGCTGCTGTCACTCCATTTGATCCACTCACTGAAAAATTGTCTCCTAATCCGGTAAAATCGCCCCGATTCAAACGGAACACTCTTTCAAGCATGCTTCTCCTTGATATACGAAGATCCAATGATGCCTGAACCCTCTTGGAAAATTCTGCTGAAATTTCAAAAAATGTGCCCCTCTCTTGTGAATACCTTCGATAAATGTCAAAACTTACACCCTTTTTGCTGATGTCCAGCAAATCAGGAACAAAAGTCAAAACCCTATTTGTCAGTGAAGCACTCTCTATGTCCCTGAACCTAAGCTCCAGGGAGGAGGAATTCCAAACCCTTTGTCCTTCAGATAATTGAAGATGGTGAGCTGTTTCTTGTGCTCTTCCAGTCTATAGATTGCCACAATAGTAACGAAAACAAGAAGGATGCCAAACACAATAAGTTGCCAGGGTGTAAAGTGCATACATTAATGTAGGTAAAATATTAAAATAAAGTTATTTTCCGGGTGTGGAATTTCCACAACCTTAAACCAAAATGTGTGATGATTGTCATATGATTCACCACACGCCTACCTCAAACGATATGTCCTTACACAGTATGGCACAATAAGGCATTACTTTGAAATGCTCAAACGGGCACTTCAGTTCGACCTCCAAAAGTATGTCGACAATGTCAAAATCATGCTCGAATACTGGCCGAAAACAAGAACAGGAAAACTGAGGAACATTGATCAAAATCCAATCGGAATCTTCCAAATTGCGGCCGTACTCGCAGCACCTAACACATTTAGATCACCAGCCGGAAATATACTCAACGCAAACATCGGTTCACGAAGATGGGCACCAATATTTGTAAACGTTCAGCAGCAATCCGAAAATACTGTCCGAGAAATCCTCCAAACAATCCCGTTCTTCAACCAGATCGACCAACAACAGCAGCAAAAAATCGTTCAGCTTGTCCTATCCCTGAATAATGACATGCAAAACGCGTTCCACAACATTGTGCCGAGAATTGAACAGTCAAAAATCTTCTCCATTAATCTTATCTATAGATTGATGATGATTTTCTCTAGAATTGTGTGAGAGCGCTGAGAGGGAATTGAACCCCCGTCCGCGGTTTTGCAGACCGCTGCATAAGCCACTCTGCCATCAGCGCTTATCAAATGATTTGTAATATTTTTTGTATATAATTTTTTGGTTGGTTTCAATGGTTTTATGTCAATAGCAGTTTTGAGGTAATTTTTGGGTATCATCCGGAATTCAATGTGATTTGACTATATATGTTACCTTTTTCATAGGTTTGTTCATATTTTAGTCCTGCTGAAAATGTCGGCGGATTTGCTGTTGGAAAGCGGAGAAATCATGAACAATTGAGCAGTAGGCCTGATGTATCAGATTGTAGTCAACTTTTCCGTATTGATGCACAATAAGATTCCTTAATTGAACGAGTATTTTCAATCTGATTGAGGTTTCTCTTTCAATAATTCCTTTGGCATGCAAGGACTGGATGCATTCACCATAAGCTTCTGGTGTTCTTTCACTAATGTGGATATGGAGACAAATGTCAATAATTATTTGGGCAATTATTTCGATAAGCCTCTTCACAAAAATGCTGGAGATCAAAGTTGTTAAGGAATTCATTCAGATCAGTTGCACATATATCTTCAATGCGTTTCAGGAAAGGTTTTGCCCCATTGAGCTTGCGTAGGATGAGGTGATTATTCATTGAGCCACCTCATCTGAAACTCACGAAAGTCAGCACCGAGTTTCCAGTTCTGACAACATATTCTTGAAAAGCACCTGGGTTTCGTGCGAAGAGCAATGAAAACTCCCGGATGGCTTCGAACTGCACCATGAGTGGTAATTCATTGAGAACAGATACGATCACAGGTTCGAACCTGAGCATATCAGAGATTGCAATGGCCAAATCGAGCTTAGCCCATTGAGAGTTTTCAGGTGTGTGTGGATCCAGATAGACAAAAATATCGAGGTCACTCTACCATCCTTGTGTGCCTTTGGCCACAGATCCTCCCAAAAATGCGAACTGTAGAGCATCATTTTGATTGAAGACGGGATGATCTTTTAGGCTGGCTATCACATCTTCTTTCGATAGTTTCATAGCTATGTGTTCTTCTGGATCAATATATCTTTTGTGACCTAAGATGGTGAAGGGCGAAACAGAGTGAGGAATAAAAGTATATTGAAGGCATTTGTGTCTGTTGTCAGTATATTAGTTGGTTTAGATGGGTATATGGTATCCTTAATGCTTTTGTGCCCAATGAAGCATTTGCGTATCTGCCATTGACTGAATAGATGTTCAATTTGCGTGGGATGGCAATTTCTTTGAAGTTTCCTGAAGTGTCCATTTCAAGGATAGATCGGCCGACCATATGCTTTTTGAGGAAGACGAACCTGTTGTTGAAATCATTGGGGATTGGTTTGAATTTAACATTTCTGTCAATTTCATTGAACAGTAGGGTTGCAGATGATTCAGTGATTCGATAGATGAACAGTCCATTTGACGCAATGATTGCAATTGTGTCCTTTCTTATCTCAAGGTCTTTTGGCAAGATTATCTTTTCCTTCAATTGAATTTCCATTGCTCCAAATTTGATTGGCGTGACCATGAAGCCAAGTGACCCTTTCAATCCCTGCTGTTTCTGTTGAAGCAAATAAATCAGGTAATCCTGATATTTTCCGATAGCCTTCACATTGCTGTCAAGTTTTGTTGCATTCATTGTTTGGGATATATTTTCAGTCGTGTATATGCCTGAATAACATTTGAATACGATAAGGTTATCGAGTCTTGAAATTTTGATCACGGCAGAATACGCCTTGTCATTTTCAAAACTAATCACATTGTCCTGTAGTTTCATAACTCCGATAAAGGTCCAAGTACTTTCATGTTTCCAAAGGAACAGACGAGACAAATGGGTTTGCACCAACAGGTACGGATTTGAATAGATCACATTTGCAACGCCGAAAGAGTCGTTATGCAACTTAGAGTTAGTTTTGGAGTCAATGAGCATTCCATTGAGAAAACCTATGAATCTCCCGTCATAAAAGCTAATTTTTTTGTTGAATTCTTTGCCGTACGACATTGTTTCAAGTGCAAGAGGCGCTGGAGAGTTGGAAATTGACTTTGTCAAGGCATTTCCCAAGAATGCGGCAGAAAAGAAGACTACAATTGTGGATAATAGTTGGGATGCAATAATGTCTCCGGTGATGCCAGCGACACCAATTGCAACTTCATTGGAAATCAATAACAAGAAAACCAAGAGGCCAGCAGGCACCACACCAAACAAGTAAATCGATGTAATGCCGATCGTAATGAGTATGATTCCCACACTTCCCATGTTGATGGTTTCTGCAAACAAACTTACCACGTGTTCATAATCTATCCATTGGGCAAACTTCCAAACAATGAACATGTTGACGAAACACAATAGAACCAACGATAGGTATTTATTGGAAATCAGTTGCAATGGTGCAACCAGAATCTCATTCCAGAAAACGATTTCAGAAATGATCAAAGTGGTTAGCAATAGGCGATAAGCTGTCAGAAAACGAGAGGGTGGCAATGAATAGTGGTGACTCATTCCATCATAATCCATACTCATAGAATCTTGATGTCAATATTAATGTTTATAGTACATTTGCAGACATGACGTAGTGCCAAGGAGTCTGTCATCTGTTTAAATTTCCTAATTCGCAAAGAATCTGTGTTCATTAGCTGAATTTATGGATGGTGCATGTGCTCCTAGCCATGCTGTTCAATCACAACTGAAACGAGGATGTTTATCCCTTCCCATAAATTTCATAGTTAAATCCCCCAAACAGTATCGTTTGTAATTTTCAATTGTCCGCCAATTATTGCTCATTGTTGGCTCAGCACCCGAGTCGACTGCTCTTCCTGTTATAGGTTTATGATATGATGTGGCAATTCTCTAGAAAATAATTTAGATATATCATCTGTTTTAAAACTGGGAATTCGTTATGGAAGAGATCTGTTTGGATTTGTCCAAGGGAGATGGCTTGTCTTTAGAGACTATAGTTACGGAGGGTCTTTCGGGAAGTCTTACTTAGGCAAATTTTGTGATGTCTTTCTTGGGGTCTTCAACCACCTATATCGACATCTTGCCTGCTGAACGAAACAGGAAGTTGGCAAGGGTGGAGCAGCATTCTGTGCATTCAATGAGCGTCAGTGGCATCTTCGTCCATCTTGATCTGCTACAGGATTCAACCTTGGATTTTGAGGGAAAAATACGAACCAGCTCCTAACCCTGCTTCCTCTGGCAATTGGAGGCAGCATTGCAAGAAGGATAGGCATGCGGCGGATTCTGTACCTCAGTTACTTTTTGCTGTGGCCTATATTGGGATACCTTTGGCTCTTATTAAAGATACGGCGACACTCATTTTGTTTGTATCAATCCTTGTGCTGGCCTTTATTGCTTCATACCCTAAAACCCATACCTTATTGGAAGAAGCCCTCACAAAGAAGTTTAGGTAATTGAAGCCATATCCATCATACATTAAAGATCGTATTAAGACAATGAAACGAAACAACTCGATAATGTGGAGTTTTCCAATTCTTTCCCCTCTTTTTTTTTTTTTTTTTTTTGCAAACTTTGATTTGTCGCCAATTGATCTATATATCATAACTTTTATGGTTAGCATGATGCTTTTTGGATTAAACCTAGGGAAATACCCATTCTGAAGAAGTATGCTAAGGAAAACCCAAGTCTTTTGGTGCCGATAGACACGTTTGGCAAGAACCAAGCGAACCAAGAACCGCCGCAGACCTGAAATGAAAGGTTACCCTTGACTGAAGCTAGTGATCTTGGCCTGTGATCCTACAGGATCAACTGAATGCAGTCCACGACAAAGGTGGCTAGATTTAATCAAGTATAATGGAATACGAATTCGATCAAACACTTGCTACCCAAATCCAGAAATGTCTTCAGCCAATTTGCAAAATATGGCATGGGATGCCAGCTTCAAGAATTTCCTCAAGACCTATCTCAGTGCCAACATTGTTACTGAGCTTGATGTACCAACCGCAAATTTGAGCTTGATTTTTTGGTGGAAAACAATGGGACACTTCCTCCACCCTTCAGTTATGGGAGAGAAAACATATTGGGAGAATTCAAGAGCGAACGGGATCGGTTTACTATGGATGACTTCTATAGTGGTTTGGCGAAGGCCTATCTTCACCTCAACTCCATTGGATACAAACATGAAGCCAAGGTGTCATTTATGTTCATTTTGGGAGGAGGCAAGAGCATTCCCCGGCAACTTATTGCAGATGCGAAACAATCACAAGCGGGATCTGGTTGATTCACGACAGGATTCATGTATTTGTTGTTGAGCTTGATTAAATACAATGAATCCAACCAGTTCCTCCGGCTTTTTGGGTCAAAACCGGTCAGACGTCCAGTGATCGCCCACGCGTTAAGGAACAGGAAACCTTTATACGTCATATTCGTATTTTCTTTATAAGGAAGCAGTGATGGAAGTGGCGGAGGCAGAAAACATCGAGGTGGATCCCCGATCCCTCAGCATCCGTTCGGCAGTTGAAAGTATCGGGTTCGACAGAGTGCTAGAAGAGATGTGCTTTGATAGGGCGATAAAGGTAATTGGGATTGATCGGATTATCGAGGAGGTTGGCATTGAGGCGTTGATTGAGAAGGTTGGAATTGAGCTATTGATCGAGAAGATTGGGATCGAACGAATTATCCGAAAGATTGGGCCTGCAAAATTGATAGACCTGATGGGATTAGAACAATTTCTTTCTGCATTGACTCCTGAACAGAAAGCAAAATTGAAACAAATGCTTCAGGATGACTGAGAATTCTACCTTATGAAATCGAAAAATGATTGCAGTTCCTCTTCAAAAGCAAAGAAAGAGAACAGGGGAAGTCTAGCTCATTAATTGAAGCTGTTAGGTGAAAACAATATTTCCTTGTTGCATCCATTGTATCAACAGAACTTCACATTAATCCTGTTACTGGGAAGGCTTTCAAAAAGTCAGGTGATCAGCAATTTCAAACCTAAAAAAGCTTTTAATTTCAAAGGCTGTATGGCATCATGAATGTCCTTATCCGACGGGGAAGAGAAGCCATTTCGGAGTACAAGGCACGAAAAGGCAGCTATTGAGCTGGCAAAGCAACAGCCCGGGCCAACGCCAAGACTAGGGAGAAGAGACAGCGAGCCACATTCTTCAGAAATCTCTTATCTTCATGATGTATTGACAACGAATTTTCCGAATGATCGAACAATCTGGGATTTCCATCACTATTTCATTGTGGATGACGAAAAAATTGACCTGCAATTCGACATTTCTTATTTTAGAGGGTTGCAAATTGATACTGAGCTTCCATCATAGGATTTCAGAAAATTCAAAAGGATTCCAACATTGGTCATCAACATTCTCTCATCATCTACCTATGCCAACGATATTGGAGCAATCTCATGGCAATGCCAACAACTTGGAATTCCTATGTATGCAGTCTTCAGTTCCCATATTCCCAATCCCAGGTTCGTTGGTGCCCCTTATTTGGGAATAACTTACCAAACAGAAACAGGATACCACATAATCACCATCAAAGAATCATGCTGTGAAGAAAAGCATCCTGATGCAATAAATTTTGATCATGTTATTGATGTCCGTCCTGACATCCTTCCCTTCAAATTCGGAATTATGAAAATGAATCGGCAGTATCTTGTGGATGACAAGCATTATCCCCGATACAGACTTGTTTTGATTGACAGAACGACCAACAGGATTTTGAAAACTGCGAAAGAACTGG
>JALUTL010000023.1:561-6740 GCA_027016475.1 Candidatus Heimdallarchaeota archaeon | reverse complement strand
ATATTGAATTGACTTATGAATTTCAAATGTTCAACTTATCCTTATTATGGATTTTTCTAAATTTGATGGGTTTAATAACTTTGGACATTTTCAAAATTAAGCTGTTTCTGAAACCGGTTTTGTTAGAGAACACTTCATTCAAAATCAAGCACAATTCAATCCATTTCTCTTTACTACATCAAATTCTCTCTCTTTTGTTGGTTTTTTCGTTTTTTGCCATATTGAATCAAGTATTGAATGGTGAACTGAGTTTAATTGTTGCCGGATTTGAGTTTCCAATTTCTACAATGGTGCTCATTGTTTTTGGAGTGTATTTC
This sequence comes from Candidatus Heimdallarchaeota archaeon, assembly GCA_027016475.1. Lineage (GTDB taxonomy): Archaea > Asgardarchaeota > Heimdallarchaeia > Heimdallarchaeales > Kariarchaeaceae > WAKA01. The sequence goes on along the minus strand of JALUTL010000023.1, from coordinate 6,423 downwards.
TATTTCAACTTGCTTTTGATTCGTCCTCTAAATTTTTACCTGTTCGGCATTCCCTTCTGGCAAAAACCAATTCCTGTTGAACTTTCGCAAACAAATGCCTCAGTTTATTTTGTCAAAGCCATCCAAGCTTTACCAATAGCGCTTACAATAGCTGCGGCAATGATGCTCCACTCGCTTTCAAATATTTCACTAGTAATTTTTGCAATATTCAATTTGACATTGATTGTGCAAGTTGGGTCTCTTAGAACTGAGAGGGAACATTTTTCTTCCAAAGCCCAGGAAATGATAGAGGGGTATAAGGAAAAATTGCCATTGGATATTTATCCCCAGAACAATGCCCGATCAATGCAACTTGTATCTGCGTTGGGATTAATGGATCAGCAGGAGCCACTCGCCAGCACACCTATCGTTTTGTCCCATGAGTTTACCGAATCATTGTTTGAGGAAGTGTCGCCTGAACCATTTCACCACAGCTATAGCTCTCCTTTGAAGGATCTTTCTCCAGAAGAGGCAAGAAAATCTCTTCAGCGCCTTATAGAAAAGGTGAAGGAAGAAGACCCACAATACGAAGAGAGGTCAGATAAATCGAATTACATGTACTGCATAAGTTGTGGCATCAAAAATGATCATTCAAACAGCTTCTGCTTTTCATGTGGAACCAATTTGAACGAATAGTAGCTCTTTATGAAAGCACTTGTATATAAACTACACAAATCCAATGTCAACAAATAACCTTTTAGAAGATAAAAGTTGTTGTAAAATAGGGATGTTACAACGGTTTTCAGATGTCCGCGTCAAAGTGATCCTACTTGGGGACGGCCGAGTAGGAAAGACCAGCTTGGCGGTTCGGTACACTCATGGCAAATTCCAAGCGAACTACAAGCCAAGCTTGGGAGTGGATTTTCTTATCAGGCGGGTGGTAGTTGGAGACAAAAACGTCAGAATCATGATTTTTGACACTGCTGGACAGGAATCAATTTCAACAATCCGAAAAAGATACTACAACGGTGCCCATGGCGCTGTCATAGTGTTCGATGTCACTCGTCGGCAGACCTTCGAAAACTTACCTAAGTGGCTTAAAGAGTTGAAAGATCAAGTCGGTGAAATTTACACTATCATTGTTGGAAACAAATCTGACCTTAAAGAAGAAAGAACTGTCAATACAGAAGAGGCAAAGGCGTTTGCTGAATCACAAAACGCTGATTACATGGAAACTTCCGCTTTAAGCGGTGAAAATGTCACAGACCTTTTCCAAACATACATCGATTATGTTATTACGGAAGTTGAGAAAGTTTGATTATCCGGATCTCCAAAGTTCAATTCCCATGACCTTACCGTTTTGAATCAAAATTCTTGGTTCGTATGGTTTGGCCGCAAAGAGCCCGTTAGGTATATCAGACAATTTTTCAATTTCCAAAGTTTCGGCAGTCTCATTAACGCTATAGACTGAATTGTTAACAATAATATAGTCTCTTATTTTGTTCTTTGGTTTTTCCTTATTGGAAAATACTTTTACTATTTCCAATACCTCGTCCTCGGTCAACTTTGGCTCTTTGACCTCACTTTTTACTTGCTCTTCTTTGGCAACTTGCAGGTTTTCTGGGACAAAACTCATGCCTTCCTTTCTCATTCGCTCTCTTTGTTCTTGGAGAACGCTTGGCAACTTAGTATGTGTTTTCAGGTCATTCATGTAGGCTGCAAAATCTTCCTCAAATTCGTTGTACATGTCATCGTGCTGCACATTGAAGGTTTGAAATCCAGTCTCCATTTTGATCCTTCTTGCCTCTTTGGCGGCAATAAATCGTTTCCTAACACTTGCATTTTTGCCTGTCCATATATAGGAACGCTTTGTTCTATAGCTCAGGAGCAAGTAAACTCCATCCTCCTTTAGAGTTGTTTCATGGTTTGTTATCTCAGACATTTCTCCCGTATCAAATACTTCAATGAGCATAATTACTTACATGTGATTTACACATAAGAGGTTTTTTGAAAATTTCACCACATTCGATCAAACTTCTGAAGATTGCTTGTGATGCTGGCTTAACGAGGAATGAGCATTTGTTTAACCTCGGCTGAATAATTTGTATAAATGGATTATCCATAGACAACTTTAGACAATGTTTAAGGCAAAAATTTAGAATGAGCCTTTAAGTCTTACAAAAAAATCTGTCTTCGTCAACCTAGTTTAGGCGCCAAAATTAGAGGTTTTCAATTTTTCCTTACAGGGAATCAGTGAAAAAACAACTGAGGGTCATGATTTTGATGTTTGTTAAATTAGTTAAAAATTGGTTATTTGTCTTCATTTGCTGTCTTTATCGCGGTATCTTGTAGAAAATATGAGGCGACGTTATGGACTTTTTTCAAAGTTGACGTAATCTAAAATGCATTGCCAAAGCATGTAGAACCAATTCTGGACAAAAATCCACGAAAGGTTTATTAAGTCAAACTCTGTGGTATTATTTGTTCCAAAGGGCTGATAAGCCACAGGAACAGGTGAACAAACAAATGGTAGAACTACTCGTCCAATCCAAAGTTCGTGCATACATCAAAGAAGCTGGTCTGAACACCGGAGGCGACAGCCTTCCTGCAATCGAAAAGGCCCTTAAAGGGATTCTTGACGATGCAATTAGGCGCGCCAAAGCTAATGACAGAAAGACTTTGATGGCAAAAGACGTTTAAATCAATTTAACTTCCAATAGCTAAAATTCAAGTAACAATAGTGTATTTTTTTTATTGCTCGGCAAGCTCAACATATGCCTTCTAAAAGAGACCTTTTACGGGAAAAAGGGTATCGTCAACTTCAAAAGAAGAAAAAAAAGGAATTGACAAAGAATAAGGCGATCAATCAGCAATCTGAGGAAATACCGAAACGAAAACAGGGAAATACCGCAAATTTTCTGATCGGGATTGGCTATATCACAATCGGTACCATTGGTGCCGTTCTTGCAATCGCTTCTGGACTTACAATTTTGGGTTTAGCTTTTGCCATCATCATGAACATATTCGGTTGGAAACGAATGAGCAAGATATCTAGTTCAACTTGAATCTTGCATAAAGCAGTTGGGATACAAGTGTAATCAAAAAAAGTGTTAACAATACCTGTAATGTCACCTCAATGGTTGTGAGCTGAAAGTGCACAAATAAGGTTCCAAACAAAAGCAGAGCGAGCCTAGTTGAATTCTCGAAATGTACGAAAACTGAAGAGAGCTTCAGGCTTGTGAGTTTTGCATTAACATAAGAAATGGCTAAGGCTGCAACAAGCAAAGCAAGAGTAAGGTATGAAAAGACGAAATTCCTCGTACTGAGGAAGGTGATCAAAATAAATCCTAATATCACAATTTCTGAAACAAATGAACTCACAGAATCAACATAGTCAATTGTTGGACGAACCTGTCCTGATGTTTCACGGAAAATGATTGTTGTGACCAAATTAAAGAAGAGATAGACTCCCACCATGATGCTGAAATTCAAATAATTCATATTTTGAAACTGGATGCCTGCCAAAATTGCCGCAAGGATTTTAAACGCCGACATGGAATGGGCAAAAGGTGCAGAAAATAGAATGCTGTTTACTTCAGCATCTTGTGTCCTCTCTTCAAAGTTGGTCATAACTTTGCTATGGTCTTTCAGTTTATTAAATATTTTTTAGAATCACCTGTTCTCTTTCCTAAATCTCGAACATTTAATCTGATTTCCCCACTCAATTCAAGGATATCATCCAAGTATTACGCAATAAGATAAATTCAGTACCTGACATTGACACCATGTCATCACGGAGTGTATCATCGGCATTGTTCATATTTAATGAATGGAAAACACAAGGTAACCCTCAAGCAAAAATCACAGAGACAAGTGAGCCAGATCTTCAGTTGGTATGTCTCGGAAAAGACAAGCAGTGTAAACTTGAGTACTCCAGATCAGCGAACAAATATATGACTCATGGGAAGTGCATGAGACAAACCTTCTGCACAGAGCTGAGAATATTGAAGGATACTGCGTTGCGAAAGGAAGGGAATACTGATGTTGTACTCTCTCCCTCTTTGACTCTTTTCCGTGAAATGTAAGTAAGTCTGGAATATGACACAAGCTATTTTAAGATGCACTTCCGTGTTTTGATTGAAATTTATGAGTTCTGAGAAAGATCTTGACGAATTAATTTACCTTGAATGTTTAATTAATGCACAAAGCTTTGGAGGAAATCCCAACCCCAAAGCAGTTTTGGGTAAGCTGATGCAGGCAAAACCAGATCTGAGAAGCAATGCAAAAGAGGTTCTCCAGAAGGTCAATTCCATCATCGATGAACGCTTTCCTATGGAACTCAGCAAAATTTTATCTGAGATCGAAAAAATTGATCCTGCTGCCATGGAAAAAAAGGCAAAACTCAAGGAGGAGCAAAAAAGGAAAACTGAGGAAAGGAAGAGGACATTGGAAGAATTGCCCAATGCAAAGGTAGGACAATTTGTTGTACGATATGCTCCAGATCCAAGCAAATACCCCCATTTGGGACATGCCATCAATTATCGGATTAATCGGATGTATGCTGACAAATACAAAGGAATTGCAGTGTTGAGGTTTGATGATACAAATCCATTAAAGGTAAAACCTGAATATTATGAAGCGATCAAGGAAGGCTTAGAATGGGCTGACGCGAAATGGGATAAGGAAGTCAGGGCATCAGACTATATGGACGAGTTCTATCGAGTTGCAAAAGAACTGATTATGAAAGGGGAATTTTACGTATGTACATGTACAGGAGAGCAAGTGCACAAATACCGAGAGGAAAAAAAAGAATGCGATTGCCGAAAGAGAGGGGGTGATGAATCCCTTTTCCTGTTTGAACAAATGGTTGGTGGAGAACTTCCTGAAAATTCCGCTGTTGTAAGACTGAAAGGGGACATGGATTCCGACAATAGTGTTATGCGTGACCCCATTATGCTCAGGATTCTTCACGCCCAGCATCCATTGCATACAAAGATGCATTTTGTCTGGCCACTGTACGACTTTGAAAGTGCCTATATGGACTATAAAATCGGTACAACACACATTATACGAAGTAGTGAATTTGGCACGATGAGAGAAGAATTACAATCACACCTCATTGCTTTGTTTGGCGGTAACGTGCCGACATTTTTCAGCTATGGGAGGTACAACATCGTCGGTTGCCCAACAAAAGGCAGAGTTATCCGGGAATTGGTTGAGAAAGGTGTGGTTCATGGATGGGATGATATCCGTTTGGTCACTATCCAAGGGCTGAAGAAACGGGGGATTCAATCTGCGGTGCTTACAGATCTCATAAGGGAAAAGGGAACAACACCAAAAAGTACAACGGTTGAATGGTCTGACATAGTCAAGTTCAATCGGATTGCACTCACGCCCATATCACGACATTTCTTTGGTGTTCGATCTCCACTAAAGCTTACAGTTGAAGATGCACCTGACCAAACGGTTGAACTCCCGTACTTTCCTGAAAAGACAGACAAGGGGCATCGTACAATAAAAACTGGAAAGAAGTTTCTTCTGGATTTTGGCGATATGAATCTCCTCAAAGTAGGACGCACAATTCGACTTAAAGACCTCCATAATGTAGCTATCATCAAAATTGACAAAAAATCAAACGAAATACTTGGCAAGCTATCAGATGATCAATCAATCACTAGTACAATTCCGAAACTTCAATGGGTGCCTGCTGAGAACGCAATTGCTGGTGAATTGACTGTTCCTTACCTTCTAGAGCCAAAAAAAGGTGAAATCAATGAAAACTCTTTGGAGAAAGTGCCAATTTGGTTTGAGAATAACATTGATTCGGTTCAAGAAGGGGAAATCATGAAGTTATGATAAGAGGAACATTCGGAAATGTAAGAC
>JALUTL010000023.1:0-551 GCA_027016475.1 Candidatus Heimdallarchaeota archaeon | reverse complement strand
GTTGAAAAACCAATCAAATGCCATTTGGTTCACTCTTAGTACTCTGGTTTTGAATGATCCAACTTAGTTTTTCCCAACATATGGAATATGTTTGGCCACAAGCTACTGATGAATCGATTAACTTAAAGAACATAAATGGTTAAAGTCAATAAGGAAAAGGAAAGGTTAGCGCTATGTCACAAAACTACTCATTTACATTCAAGATCCTGTTGCTTGGAGATGGTGCGGTCGGGAAAACTGCTCTTGTTCAAAGGTTTGTTCATGGGAAATTCCAAAAAGCATACTTGATGACTATCGGGATGGAGCCATACAGCCGTTATGAAACAATAGATGATACAAAAGTCTGTTTCAGTTTGTGGGACATTGCTGGACAGGATCGATTCAAGGCTATGAGGGGGATGTTCTTCAGGGGAGCAATGGGGGCGTTGGTTACTTTTGATTTAACCCGAAGACAAACATTTGAAAATGTGGAAAATTGGATCAAAGAAGCCAAAAATGAATCTCCCAATTCTTTGTTTATCCTTGTCGGCAACAAAAATGACTTGGAAGAC